>CAMOXB010000130.1 GCA_946628805.1 uncultured Pseudomonadota bacterium | reverse complement strand
GGCGGAACATATGATTTTAATGATGATATATCTCAGGGCGCAATTAAACAAAGCGGTTATATTAATAACGATTTAAGCAATATGTGTTCGACAAATTTTCCACACGATTTGTTTGCGGTTATGACGCCAAATGAACATACTTGCGAGCCAGGATATTATTTACCCGCAAATGTGGATTCTTGCACAATATGTCCGGCTGATAATTATTGTGTTGGCGGGACGTATTATTTTAACGAAACAAACGACCAAGGCATTGAGCAATGCGCAAATCCAGCGCCGTTTGCACCGATGGGTTCGACGATTTGTTATCCGCATGTATTGCATATTGGCGATGATGTTGTTTATCTGAAATCGAACAAATTAACCACACTGTCGTTAAATGTTGGTATGGACGACGGAATATTTTATGCAAATATGACGACAACACCAACACCGATGAACGCGGAAACAGACCGCGTCCTTAAAATCGAATATGACGGCACGGTGTATTATGTATGTGATGATACGACGTATGGGAATTAACCCCCTCCCGTCCGCTTTCGCTTCGCTACAGCGAGACGTACTCCCCCACACTGGGAGAGAACCGAACTCCCCTCCCGTCCGCTTTCGCTTCACTACAGCGAGACGTACTCCCCCACATTGGGGGAGAACCAGTCCTTTCGGCTGTGCCACCCTTCGCCAAGGCTTCGGGTGGCAAGGCAACGTATAACAAATAAAAAAACACCGCCGTTTTGGCGGTGTTTTTCAGATAAAAGATTTTTTATAATCCTTTTGGTGTTGCCATTTTTACAGATGATACTTTTTTGTTCAATGCACTGACAACTTCATCTGTGATATCCAAATCTTTTACATTGTCGCCCATACGTGCCATACGGCCATCAATTACCAATGATAATTTTTTCTTGGCAATGATGCCTTGGATTACAGGATCCAAATGTTTCTTTTGAATTGTTTGCAAGGCATCTTGATATGATGCTTCGATTGATTGTGCACTTTCCGACAAATGTTTTTGGAATTCGTTTACACGACGTTGATAATCAACAACACGACGTTGCAAGGCTTCGTGTGACAAGATATCTTGGGATTTTTCAATGTCGGCTTTTTCTTTTTCAATTGCCTTTTGTTCTTTTTCTAATTTGTTCTTTAATTTGTTTTCAAAGTTTGCACGTTGTTTGTGTAAATCTTCCAATACTTTTGCATCCATTTGGATTTTATCCATGCTGATTACCGCGATGCGTAAATCAGATGCAGATGCCGCGTTTGTCGAAACCCCAGCAATTGCAGATGCAGTATCAACAGATTTTGTAAAATGCGATATTGCAAAAATTCCAATCAATGCGACAACCAATACGGATGCTGCGATAATTCCAGTCTTGGAATATTTCTTTAAAATTGGATTCAGGTCGTTTAATTTTTTCATTTTTTCTTCCTTTGTTTTATTGGTTATAAAAAATATAGCACACATTTATATAAAAACGCAAAGTGTTTTTATCGTTTATCGTGCCGGTGTTATTCTTATTTCAACACGACGATTTGTCAGACGTCCAATGTCGTCTTGGGCGGCAATTGGTCGTGCCGAACCGCGCCCAACAATAAACATACGTGATGTTGAAACACGATGTTGTGCCATATAAACCCCAACGCGTTCCGCCATGTCCAGTGATAAAGCATACGCGGCGGTCTGATTCGTCATTGAATCAGTGTATCCGGCAATTTCCATAAATGTTGCATTATATTTATTTAATATTTTTGAAATTGTTTTTAATGTATCGGCGCCATCGGTTGATATGTCGGCAATGTTTTGATTCATAATTGAATCGCGAACCAATATTATAACAACATCAGTCCCCGCCCTTTGAACAGAAATTCCTGGTTTACGTAATGCGTCATATAATTCGTATTCAAGACCAGCCATATAATTAATCAATACGGCGTTATCAATCGTGTTTTTATCGCCATATTGCATTTTGCCCGATAATTCCCCAGTCTGGGTAATTATTTTACCGCCACGTCCCATATATACCGGTAATTTTGCAGTGCGCGCAGTTTCGGTCATATCCATAAAAGATGCGCCTGCCAAGTGTTGTTGCCATGTGTTGCGCGCGGGACTGTGATATTGTATGCATCCAGACAATGCAAAACATATAATGGCAAAGATTATTTTATGTGCGTTCATATTTTATTTTGAATAAAATGATATTTTGTTATCCCCAGTCTTTAAACAATACGCCGCGGATTCAGATTCATATCCGTTAACGGTTATGCGCGTTGTCCAATCTGTTTTTTTTGTTGTGAAATATGCGCATTCATCAAAACTTAATCCGGTTAAATTAATTGAAAATTCGGTTCCGTCAATATTACTGGTAATCGACCAATCGTTATTGCCCGCCGGTGCGCGGTCGCTTTTTAATGCGCCGGATTCAATCAGGAAATCCACAGATACATTTTGATATCCCGAATATTCCAATAATATTTTTGTTTTTGTTGCGATATCTTTTAATGTTTCTGATGCAATTAATCGTTTCTGTTTTTGATTTGTTGAATTGTATATTGCATATGTGCCTGAAATCATTATTGCACCAATAGCCAACACGCCAATAATTTCAATTAATGAACGTCCTGATTGTTCTCTCATATTTTATCCCCCGCTGTTATTTAGATATGTTTACGATTTCGGCATCTTCGAATAAATCCATTGCACTGGCGACCATCGGATCAGATTCAATTTCAGATTTAGTGTGTTCCGAAAGTGTTTGTTTGTGCGGATCGTCTGCAACAGTTTCAATTGTCCAATTTTTGCCGGTCTTGTCATGCAACCACAATGTTAATTTTTGTGAAAAATCTTTTTCACCTTTGCGATCAAAGTATGT
>CAMOXB010000129.1 GCA_946628805.1 uncultured Pseudomonadota bacterium | reverse complement strand
GATGTTTTTGTATTTTGATTTGCCGCATCCTGTAAAGAACCAACAAAATCAGCCGCGCTGATTTTTTTCATACTTGTTCCTTCAATACAACGCCATGGATTATTCAAACATGCAGAAACCAAGCAATTATCGGTAACGCGTTGGCATGTTTTAACCGCGTTCATTGCCGCCAATTGTGCACCTTGATCAATCATAACTTTCAAACGAACATCTTCGCCAGATGGGCGCAAAGCCGTTGCATTTTCAACCGAACCAAATAATTCTTTTTTGCCTTCGTTTTGGCAACGTGCCAGTGTTGATGCACATAATACAGCCTGTTTTTTGAATTCAGGTTGTGATGTACATAATTCAAAATCCGAACCACAAACATCATCACGTTGCAGGCATGATGTATAACGACGAACACACTGGTCGGTTGTTAATTGATTTGAAATTGCACCACCGATAATTCTTTGACCCAAAATACTGCCGTCCAATGGGTATGTATAGCGAGTAACTTCGGTTACACCGCCGTCAACACGCGTGCTTTCCACGTTAGACAAAGCCGTTACCGCCGGCGTTCCAAAAAGCGAATTAATCCCGGTTGCACTGCATTGTGTCAAAACGTTCAAACACTTTGGCATTTGGGCATGAAACAAAACATTTGTTGTGCATTCTTCGAAATCCGCACCACACACATCATCTGCCGTAATACAGTCTGTGTAATTATTGATACAATCAACATCACCCCACAAAGACGACGAAGATGTCGTTGTGGTTGGTGTTCCATTTGTAACCGCCGTAATATAGCCCGCAATAGATGGCAAACGTGGCGATGCACGCGAAATCATACTTACGCGTGATGTAGCCGCCATTGCCCCCGGAATTACGGCAAAAATTGACAATAAACTAAGTGCTTTGATGATGTTTTTCATCCCCTTTCTCCATTTACTTTGTATTTATTTTATCATACAAACCAAAATAAAGAAAGCAAAAAATGAATTGTTTTAACGCGAAAATTTATTTCTGAACATTATCATTCCAAAGAACAAAATTAATCAAATTTCCTGTATCATTGCGAGCAATGATTCCTGAAAAACAAATTCTCCCACCGTGGGGGAGTTTGCGTAGCAAAAAGGGGGGTCGTCTGGTGTTTTCGTCCACACGAACGATTGGCACAAGATTTTTTCAACCCTCCCCGGCGCTTCGCACCATCCATCTTCGCCTTCACAAAGGCTACGCCGAGACTTCGCCCCGCCCCAGGCGGGGAATTTTTTATTCAGCATCCAGGATATCTTTCAATTCCATCATATCGTCAGGAAGCCCCGCCTTGAAATGCATTTTTTCACCGGTTACCGGATGCACAAATTCCAGAATTTCTGCATGCAACATCTGTCCATTATGTTCACGCAAAAAATCCAGTAAATCTGGGTCTTTGACCGAACCAATATGCGATTTTTCACGACCATAAAGTGGGTCACACAAAACCGGGAAACCATGCGACGATAAATGAACCCTGATTTGATGGGTGCGCCCTGTCATCAATGTGCAACGAAACATCGAAATATTTTGTCGCGTCCATACGTCCATAACATTGACGATAGTATGCGCCGGCTTACCCCCGGTCTTTACCATGGACATTTTTTGACGATTGCGTGATGAACGTGCAATATTTCCGGTAATTTCTGCCCCACCCCATGTTGGAACGCCCCACACAAAGGCAACATATTTACGCGTTAAATAGTGTGCCATAAAAATCTTTACCAGACCACGATATGCCGCATCACTTTTTGCAAAAACCATAACGCCACTGGTATCTTTATCAAGGCGATGAACAACCCCCGGTCGGGTCACCCCACCCAATGTTGATAAATTTGTATGCGCCAAAATATTTTGAACCAATGTTCCGGTTTTATTACCTGCACTGGGGTACATAACAACGCCACGCGGTTTATTGATAACGATTATATCGTCATCTTCGTATAAAATATCCAAATCAAAATCCGTTGAAATATTATCACGGGCGACGTCTGTTTTCTTATCGGCAATTTCAACAATAAATTCATCGTCAGCCTTGGTTTTATCGGACAATTTAAACGATTTATTATCAATGCGCGATATTTTGAATTTCTGAATTTCACTGCGTGAAAATTCAGGCATTTCGTTTGATAAAAACTTATCAATTCGAATACCAACGTTTTCAGGTGCAACTATAAAATTTCGTATTTCAGACATTATCTATATTCCGTCCAATTTGGTCCAATTTCGCATTTCGAAATATCGATTGTAAAATCACGTTTTTCATCTGTTGGACATGTTAAAATTCCGGTCGAACGCGCCTGGGTTGCATCTTCGGTGGCGTTGCGCCATGCAAAAGATATTGTCTTTGGCGCGGCAACACAAACAATTCGCAAATGCCCAGACATTTTTCCATTTGGTGAAAGCCATACACGAACACTGTCCGCTTCGCCATAACACGGGAACGAATCAAGGTAATATAATACCACACCATCACGAACCAATGATTTATTTGTTCCGATTATTTTCCCGCTGTATTGTCGCAATGGCAATCCGGTTACCGCCGCCCAATCAACCGTTGTTGAAAAAAGGCTGACACGTGGGCCCGGTAATGGCGCCGGCGCATTGTCTGCAAATGCAGATAACGAAATCAAAGTCAAAAATATCGCACCTATAAACTTCATTTTATACCCTTTAATTCAACAGATAATCTTTTAACATTTTTTGGATCAACCGATAACATATGATTAAATGTAACCGTTGTCTTTGATTCCAATAATGTCGCCGGTGGCATAAAAGTCTGGCGCGATAATACGTTTCCCATTGCATCATACGAAACGATTATTATGTTTGGTAATCCATATATATCATCGGTTGTATTTGTAATATCCCCAGATACAAAAATTCGGTCATTTCCATTTTCATCCGTGACAATATGAATATTTTTCTCATCAATTTTTGTGATTAACGGTTGATTGTGTTTTGCACCTGAAAAATTAACGATAACAACAAACGAAAATATACATGCCGCAATAAACGCACAAATCGCCGCGATAAATTTTATCATAACCTTTTGACGAAATGGCACACGTGGTGTCCAGACGTGCCCACAAACCGCGCACTTTACCGGTGTATTTGGCACACGATCCAGATTATATTCTGTCTTGCAAAAATCACATACTGTTTTCATACACATACCCCACAGATATTTTTATATCACAAATTATTTCAAATTCAACATTTCATATTTTGCACGAATTTGCATCTGCATATTGTTAATCGCGTTGATATAGTCTGCAACGGTTGCATTTGTGTTTGCAACAACGCCACCAAATATATTTGTTGCAACCGTCCCAGAATCGGATTCCATTTGAATTATATACGATGCCATACGTGATAATTCTGGGGAATTGATATCTGCGAAACGCGCTTTTTTATTTTTTATATCCCAATAAAAAGATGAATCTTTTGAATCTTGGATTTTATCGGTAATATTTAATTGTGGCGTAACAGAGCCCGTATAACCAACCGATACATATGTCGCAGTGATACGACCTAATACCAAATCCATATCACCAATAACGCGCAATGTCGATGATTTACCAGATTCTGATTCAACACTGAATCCACTTAATGTTAATGTATTAACATACAAATCATTTGTGTAAAACGATGAAAACTTTGCTGAATCAGCCAATGTTAAAGTCCCAGAAACATTCAAATTGCGCGAATCCGCACTTAATGCACCATTAATAACCGCAATATTCGTCGAATATATCGTATCGATTGTTGCACGATTTGCAAAAACTAATGAATTCAGATTTAAATTGCCGACTTTTAATTTTTCTTCAAATTGCGCCTTGTTCGCATCAACAAACCGAACATTTGTTATATCATGTCCATCCAAATTTAATGGCGATAACATCGTTGCATCATTTTCATTGTCCGACGGCAAACGCCACAAATATTCATCATTACCACGTTTTATATCTGTTATTCCAACCAGTCCTTTTGCGCCCGATATTCCAAATTCAGATGCATTTGCACGGTACGCCCCAAAACCACCATATGTTGTATTACCTTCGACAAAGCCAAATTTTCCACCACCCAGGTTTACAATTTCACGTGTTCGCAATGGTGATATATCGTTATTTGTTAATATAATAATACCTTGCAGGGTTGATTTATCTTTATTATCAGACGATTTTAACACCCGCAATTGATAGTCATCACCATATGTAGATGCAATATATTCTGGCAATCCGTAATCAACCAAATCTTGGATTTTTACATACGATATATTTTTACCTTTTGGGCGCATTAATTCGGTTTTATTTTCAACGATATATCGTTCCAATGCACTTTGCACATTTTCCATTTGTCGTGTAATCGCGACATTTCGCGCACGCGAAACAGCCGTTTCTTGATATCGAAATACAAACGGAATAATTATCGCAGCCAACGCAATTGTCATCATCAATTCAACCAGCATACCGCCACGCTGAGCATTTCTGTAAAAAATATTATTTTTCTTTATCATTATTTTGTATGCCAATTTTGTGATGTTATCTTGTCAAATTCATCCATATCTGGATTTGATGGAATTGACGCACGGGTTAATATTAATTTTGAAAAACTTGGTGGTGTCGTTGATGGGAAAGACCAGGATCCAATCTTTAATGGTGCAATACCTGCCAATAACAATTCCCCTGAAACGGTTATTCCAAAATTTTCAAAGAACACTAAATCTGTTGCCGTTAAATATGGGGTTAACAGTTTATTAACCGATATGCCACCAAATCCACTGATTGTTCGGTTATTTGGCGATTTCAGAATCAAATTACCCGCAACATTTACCGAATTACCAATGGTTGCACGGTCAACAATTAATCGACCATTTGTTGTATATTTATCTGAATTTAATACATCGGCTTTTATTGTTCGAAATCCATTTGTATCACCGGTTACACGCATTGATGAAAACGTGATATTTTCCGAACCAATATTTGCCCCAGATGAAAAATAAACATTATTTGCATCAACAACATCGGATTCCAAAAATACCGCGTCAACATCAACAATCTTTGCAGATACCGCATCAATATCATAGGCATTAAATATATTAAAATTATTCATATGCAAATTACGTTGCATTTGGTTCAAATTGTCTTCGCCCATTGTTCCGCGATGCAAGAATCGTGATTTATCCGCACCTTCGAAATCGTATGAAACACGATAAATTAAATCACCAACATAAAAATCATTTGGCGCAGATACCGCCCAACTTTGCGAATACGCAATTCCATCATCACGAACAACCGCGGCATCTTCGCCAATTTGTTTTGCGATGTTCGCCGTCCGAAAATCAGATTGATTGGTATTAATTGCCAAATAGACATCTGTTATTGACGCACCATTTACTTTGTATTTATCAATATAAACACTGTGCGCAATTGGTGATATATTTTTTATTTCATCATCTGATAATTTAATTTCTGTATTATCCGGCCATTGGTTTTGATTAACGCGAATATAATTGATAACACTATCGCGTAATTTCACAATTTCATTTGCGACGGCAATATCTTGTGAATCATGCGACATTTGAACAATCTGGGTATACATAAACGGTGATACCGCAATAACCACAGCGATAGCCAACACCGCTTCGACCATGGTAGCACCACGTTGCGAATTATCAATCATATGATTAAAATAATTTTTACATACAATCACTTTGACCACTCTGCAAGCATTGTTTTATATTTATTCTTGATTCTAATCTTTGCCAGAACACATATTGACATATTATATTCTGGGCCAAAGATTTACTATTATATACAACATCAAATTGGCTGATTATATCTTTGCATGAAACTTTCTTGCCACTTGTATCACGCGCGTCCGCAATAATTTCAATTTCATCATTATTTATACCATCAACATAAACGTCTGGCAAAAGCGAAGTCCCCGCTGGTCGTATATCAACCAATAATGGACCCGATTGTCCATCTAATAATCCATACGACGTCTGATCACGCAACGATATATTCGCCGCATATATATTTTTTACATCAATTCCATTTTTGGTGTTATAACTTAAACTTTCTGGATCGATATAAACATCTTGACCGCGCGATGCATCAATAAACGAACCGATATCTAATCTGTCTGTGGTGAAACTGAAATTATCTGCACGCACCGCACCATGAACCATCCAATTTGCAGGTCCTGAAAAACCTGTTCGGCCTTCGGTCATTGAAAAGTCATACACTGATGCAACATTTGATTCAAATCCACCGGTTGTTCCAAACCTTGAAATCGTTCGCAACGCGGCAGAACTTGTGTTTATTTCACCACGCGAAAGCGATAATGCCGCCCCACCATCTGCACTTTGAAACACCGTTTTATTTGCATATAAATCAGAAATTTTATTTTTATTTTTTCGTCCTTCCTCAATTCCATAAAGCGTTAATGTATTAAATTGTGCGGTTTCAAATTCGCCGTTACGCGCAAACAAAACACCGATTTTATCAACACTGTTATCGTTCATATCTAATTCCGACAAAAAGCCTACATTTTCCCCAGATTCTTTTTTTTCAACAATATCGTTATACATTGCGTCCATCGGGATATCTACTTCGATATGATTACCGTTAACATGGGCATAAAATCCAATACGACGTGCCAATTCCGCCATTTGAAGTTTTGAAAGATTACCGTTTGTAATATTCAAGAATCCATAAAACCCATCTTCATTTTTATCAATAATTAACGATATATTTTGGTTAAATTGCGTTTGTGGGACAAATCCAAGCGGCAAACCATAATCTTTTAAGACTTCGACAAAGTTTTCTTTGCTTAATTCCTGTTTTTTATACGGCAGATTATCTTTTTCTTCGCGCAAATATATACGTGCCGCCGCATATGCTGTTTCAATTTGTTCGGTCGCACCATACATCTGTGATGCCATATCACGCGATGCCAAACGTGATGCAAAAAAAGGCATAAAAGCAAAAACCAAGGTTAATGCCAATAACGCTTGCAAAAGAAAATTACCGCTTTGTTTTTGCAAAAGCCCCCTCCTACATATCAACAGCATAGCAATTGAAAAAAATTATTGCAATCAGTTTTAAGATGCTTTACAATCAATATCGTTGAAAGAACAAATGGCAATACGATTTACCATTTGAAAAGTTTATTTCCAAAATACATAAAAGAAAGAAAATGGCAAAAAAGAATAAT
>CAMOXB010000128.1 GCA_946628805.1 uncultured Pseudomonadota bacterium | reverse complement strand
GGGGGAGAACCGAACTCCCCTCCCGTCCGCTTTCGCTTCGCTACAGCGAGACGTACTCCCCCACACTGGGGGCGAACCATAAACTTTCCGTTGCCTTTCGGTTTTTTTATATCTATAATCACAACGTAAAAGAAAGGATTTTGTTTATGAATAATTTATTGCGTAAAATTTTTGGTCCACGTGGAAATAAAACAACAGCCGGTGAATTGGCAAAAAAATTCGGTCTGGAATTAAATGGTAATCCAAATGAAATTGTTCGTGGTGTTGCACCTATTGCAGATGCAAAGCCTGGGCAATTGGCGTTTTATTCAACCGAACGCAACAGCGAAGCCTTTAAGATATTGCCAATAACGGTTTTGCAAAAAACACGTGCGACGGTTATTTTATTGCAACGTGAACAAATAAAAGATGCCCCAAAGGGTGCGACTTTATTAATCACAGAATCCCCACGCGGAAATATTGTTAAAATATTGGGTGAAATTTATGCAGAAAAACCCCGCTTTGGTGTTTCATATTTTGCAACGGTTGAACGCGGCGTGTTCTTTCGCAAAAAACGCACTAATTATGTTGGACAATATGCAACAATCGAACGTGGTGCGGTTATTGAACAAGGGGCAAAGATTTATCCAGGTGCTTTTATTGGTCGCAATGTTGTAATTGGTGCGAACACAATTGTTAAAAGTGGTGCGCATATTGAAAACGCAACTGTTGGCGCAGATTGCGTTATTAATGCAAATGCGGTTATTGGTAAAGATGGATTTGGATATACGCGCCAGGACGGTAAAAACGTCTTTATTCCGCATACGGGTCGTGTGATTCTGGGTAATCGTGTTTCGGTCGGTTCAAATACATGTATTGATCGTGGCGCAATGAGTGATACTATCGTTGGCGACGGAACAAAAATTGATAACCTTTGCCAGATTGCACACGGTGTTGTTATTGGGTGCGAATGTTTCTTGGCTTCTGGTGTTGGTATTGCCGGCGGCACAACAATCGGCGACAGAACATTACTTGGCGGACACGTTGGTATTGCAAACGGTTTGAAAATCGGTGACGATGTTGAAGTTGGTGCAAACAGCGGTGTATTTCGTTCTATTCCATCTGGGGAAAGATGGATGGGAAATCCAGCCGCCCAAGGTCTGGAATTTTTCCGTCATTATGCATGGGTTAAAAACCAGATTAAAAAAGAAGCAAAATAAAAAACGCCCAAACGGGCGTTTTAATTTATTTTGGACATGCCGATAACATACCAATTGCCTTTTGAACGTCATCGTTAACCGATACGGTTATTTCGCGTTGCATACCGTCGATATATGTATAATCAAAAGATTTTCTTTCAAATTCTGGTGCGCGGTCATATATATCATTAAAAGGTTGTAATAATGTATCAAACCATTTGTGATTTTTACATAAACACGCATTGCGAACATCTGCCAGCATTTGTCCGGTTACACCGTTTGAATATTTTGATGCAATTTCAGAATCATCCATAACCAAGCAACGCTTTGTTATTGCAAAACGATTCGCATCATCTTTCAGAAATTGATACACCGCCATATCGTCTGCACCGTTTTCGCGCATTTTATAAATTATGCCCGATGTGCAACATGCGTCCCCTGCGTTCATTAACATATGATAACGTTGCATTAATGGTTGCATTACATCATCATTGCCAGATATTTTCGGATTGGAATATATTGCATACAACATATCATCAACGCGAATCGGATTTATATGTGGTGCGCGTGGTGCAACAGTCGTTGTATATATTGGCTTTTTATACCATATTGCACATTCGCTTGCCGTTTCAAATGGACAATTATAATCATATTCGCATACAGATTGTTCAACGTATTCAGACGGAACAGACCAATTAACTTCGTATTGCACAGGAACCAGTACATCAACAGGTTCTGATAATTCAATTAATTCGCAATCGTTCCCAATACATTCAGACGCATAAACGCAATTCGCATTTAATGCCAAGGCAATAATTGCTAAAAAAGATACTTTTTGTTTCATAATGTCAATTTTATCACAAAAAAGGTGTATTTAAAATAAAAATTTTATATTGAGCCATATGTGCAAAATATGTATAATTATGAACGGATTCTTAAAGAGAGACTGTAAATGAAAAAACTTTCAATGATTGCATTAATCGCTATGACAATTGTCCCAACCATTGCGATGTCTGATGACAATGTTAGTGTTGATAAAGCCATTGCTGAACAATATGAAAGAAATTTTGAAAATCCAAAAGCAAAATTTCCACACGGATTACAATTTGGAATTGGGATGTCGGCAACGTCCGGCCTGAATGCCTTTGTTGGATATAATAATAAAGATTTGAATTCATTTTGGGCAAAACGATTCGGAATCCGATTCGATTTCGCAACATATTCACCAATTAAAAGCACTTTTAATCGCAAATTAAATAATATTATCGGCGATGATGGTTATAAAATGAGTGATACAATCAAATTAAACGATTTTAATATAGACGGACATCATTATGGTGCAATTGTAGATTTTTATCCATTTGGTGATACTTGGTTTTTTGGTGGATGGCGTTTGTCTGGTGGTTATATGACCGGGAAACTGGAATTAAATGCCGCACCATGGAGTGAAAAATTGCCAAATGGTCTGACAAGATTTTATTTGGATGATTGGATGCTTTTCTATAATGGTGATCAAATGCTGGCGCGTGGAAATGTAAATTGGAAATATAGCGGTCCATATCTTGGAACAGGGTTTGATTTAGGAATATTTCATGGTTTTAAAATATTTGTTGATGCCGGTGTTGTCTTTGCAAATAAAACACCAGAGGTCACTTTAGATGTGCCATTGGATGGATTGATGCGTTACGAAGAAGTGACACCGGGCGATAAACAGATGGTATATGTCAAAGATAATGAAAAAGCATATAATAATTTCAAGACCGGATATGATACTGCGCTGACGGATGCGCGTAACAAAGTAAAGGATTTCGAATACTATCCAATGGTAAAGGTTGGATTTATGTATCGATTTTAAATAAAACGCCCAAAAATATGGGCGTTTTTTAATTAAAAATATACTTAAATTCCGATTCGGATAACGGGATTTGCCACCGAATCGATAAAATACGAATCGTTTTGTGTGTTTTTTTGTGGGTT
>CAMOXB010000127.1 GCA_946628805.1 uncultured Pseudomonadota bacterium | reverse complement strand
CTTGCAAACGGTATAGATTGTTATATATTTCATTAAAAGTAAAGATTATGAATATAAAAATTGAAAAATTAATAAAGCAATTTGCAAAATTACCGCGTGGGGGAAATCGCGCGGCAACACGTATTGTTATCGGATTATTACAGGACAAAACTGGTCGTGCTGAATCACTGGCAAATGCGTTAATGGATGCGGCACAATCGATTCATCCATGCCCGATTTGCGGTATGTTAACAGATTCAGATATGTGTGAATATTGTGCAGATATATCACGCAAAAATGGTCAATTATGTATTGTTCGCGATTTGTCTGATGTTCTGGTTTTAGAAAAGTCAGGTGTGTTTCATGGACGTTATCATGTTCTGGGTGGAAATTTGTCCGGTGTAAATGGTATTACCCCAGATGATTTGAATATTGCAAATATTGCCGATCGTATAATGCACGAAAATATCGAAGAAATTATATTTGCATTACCTAATACAGTCGAAGGAAAAACAACACAACAATATATTATTTCATCAATTAATAATGCAAATGTATCGTTTTCTGAATTGGCATCTGGTGTGCCTTTGGGTGGTGATTTGGATTATATTGATGATGGGACATTGACATTGGCATTTGGGGGACGCAAGAAATTATGATTGATAAAATTGTATCTTTGCCGCCAGTGTCTGAAATGATGCGCGAAAGCGGTCTGGAACCCAAAAAACAATTCGGACAAAATTTCCTTTTTGATTTGAATTTAACGTCGCGTATTGCCCGTAATATTCCAGATATTGAAAACACAACGGTTGTCGAAGTCGGTCCGGGTCCGGGTGGTCTAACACGTGCAATTTTGATGTCTGGGGCAAAAAAATTAATTGCAATTGAAAAAGATAAAACCACATCACCGATTTTATCACAGATAGTTGCCGCATCAGATGGTCGATTCGAAGTGATTTATGGTGATGCATTAAAAACAGAATTTTCAAATATAGATAAAAACGGTATCGCGATATGTTCGAATTTACCGTATAACGTCGGCACCGAATTATTAATTGGTTGGATGCATAAAATTGCAAGTGGTGAGAAAATAAAGTCTTTGACATTGATGTTCCAACGCGAAGTTGCACAACGCATTGTTGCAAATGTTGGTGATGAACAATATGGGCGCTTGGCGGTTCTTTGTAATTTAATCGCAGACACAAAAATTTTGTTTGATGTTCCAAATACCGCATTTGTTCCGCGACCAAAGGTTCAATCGGCAGTTGTGCAAATTATACCAAATTCTGAAAAAATAAGTCGTATTGGCGATATTTCAAAACTGGAAAAATTAACCGCGAAATTATTCGGTATGCGTCGTAAAATGATACGCGGAATTATAAAAACTGATTGGGAAAAATTCGGATTAACCGGGACAGAACGCGCCGAAGAAATCAGTCCTGAATTATTTTTAAAAATATCGCGCAATATTGATATAAATTTGTTATAATATCGTATAAATAGGGAGAGAGAAAATATGTCAACAGCTACACTGGTATTCTTTGCAATCGCGTTTGTCGCAGTGTTTTTTATGCGACTTTTCAAAATGGGAACTTTGCTGGCATTTTTATTAACTGGTGTTTTAGCAGGTCAACATGTTTTTGGTTTGTTTGAATTGTCTGGGACATGGAATTTTCTGGGCGATTTGGGCATAATGTTTTTATGGTTTAATATTGGCTTGCAAATTAATATGCAACGTCTTTGGCAATTACGTCGAACAATATTCGGACTTGGTGCGTCCCAGGTTTTAATGGTTGCAGTAATGTTGTTTCCTATATTGGTTGGTATAACATCGTGGTCTTTGTTGGGGACAATGATGATTTCGTTGATTCTGGCAATGTCCAGTACATCTGAAGATTTACAGATATTAATGGACAGAAACCAATTACAAACAAATATGGGACGTCAAACGTTTTCAATTTTATTATTCCAAGATTTATTGTCGATTCCATTGTTGGCGATGTTGCCGGTTATGGCTGGAAAGTCAATAAACCTGGGGGCGTCTGCGATTGATATTTTGGTTATGTCAATGGCATTAATTGTTGGTGTTATAATTGTATCAAAATTCATTATTAATCCATTGATGCGCGTTGTTGCGCGTGTGCAATCAGGCGAAGCCTTTGTGTTGGCAATTATGGTGAATATTGCAGTATGGGCGGTGGTTTTGAAATTGATGGGATTGCCACCGGCATTGGGTGCGTTCTTGGCAGGTATGTTGATGTCCGAAACAGTTTACAGACACCAGGTTAATGCCGCAATTGAACCGTACGCAACATTGTTCTTGGCATTTTTCTTTATCGTTTTGGGTATGGGAATAAATTTGCCGTTCTTGGCAGATCATTGGTTAATCGTGTTGGCTGGTGTGGCAGGATTGGTTGGTGTGAAATTCTTTGCACTTTATATTGTTGCACGCGTTCGTCATGTTCAACCAAGCGAAGCCGCATTGATGTCGCTTATCTTGGCCCAAGGTGGTGAATTTGGACTTTTGATTTTACAGACAATGAAAACAAACGGTATTAATGCGATTCCGTCTGAACACCAGGAATTATTAATTGCTGTGATAATTATGTCTATTATGATGACACCAATATTGTTATTGATATATGATTTATTG
>CAMOXB010000126.1 GCA_946628805.1 uncultured Pseudomonadota bacterium | reverse complement strand
TTTGTATTTTATTATCAGAACGCAAACAAAAACCTTGACCATCTGCAACCATAGTTACACAAGAACCACCTTTGAATTCGTATCCTTCATTACAAGCATAAGCCATACAAGTGCAGTTATAACCTTTTTTGAAAACCACTTCCCCAGCATATATGTTTGTAGAAGAACAAGAATCACCTATGCGTGTTTTATCTGTGATGCTTTTTAACCCATTCGGATTATTACCTTTGGCATCCAATCCTGGACAAAAACCAGACAAAGCATCTTCATCCAGTTCAATCAATGCATTTATAAATTGTTTACACGAATTAAAGCCATCTGATTTATATGTATTGAAACCAGCTGCACGACAAATAGCAAACAAATTATCAATCGAAACCATACCAGTTTGTTGATTCATTAATTCTGAGTATTTTGTTGCTGCTTCAACTCGTTTTTGTTCGTCTGTCACATTGTTTTGTAATGCTTCAATTAAAACATCAGAAGAAAAGAAATATTTTTGTTCATTTTCTAGATATGTAGCACCAGAACATAACACAAAAACAACAAATAATGAGAGTATTTTCTTCATCATTTCAATACCCCCGTGCAAGATTCAGATACTTTTGCAACCTTCTTTATGGCTGCGATTTGTGTTGCATTGAATACTGTTGCAGTGGCAGATGCAGCTGTTGCACCAACAGATAAAACGTTAGATGCAGTATTTAAATCTTTTTCTTTCTTTTTACCAGCATCTGTATTGTCGTCACGGATTTTATCACTGTTTGCAAAACCACTTGTTATAGTTCCAATTCCACCAACAACTGCACCAACAGATGAAGATATCATTGCACCTTTACCACGTTTGTTTATCGGGGTAATATCTACATATTCATATTCACGACATGCTTTATATATATTTTGTGCTTCAACAACATTTTCACCGTTCATTTTGGCTTGCATAATTGCATTATTTAAATCTTTTGTTGCAGATATACAGGCATCAATTTGTCCTTGAATATCATCTTTATTTATTGTTTTGCTTGCAATAACAGCACCGGCAACGTTTGTTACTGTATTTCCAGCCAATAAACCTGTGCGCCAATTACCAAGATTCTTTGATTGTTTTGTTAAATCGTTTATTTGTCCCTGGATAGATTCAGGATTGTTTTCAGCATCGTTTTTATGTTCATTATAATAAGCATCCATACCAGATCGCAAAGAAGCAACATCATTAGTAGGTTTTGAAGGCATATTTGATTCAATGTTTTTTAATTTTTCCAGGATTTTTTCCAATCTTTCAATTTCTTTGTCTTTGCTTGCTTTTACAAATCCAGTAGCTGCTGCACCAACACCCAATCCGGTACCAACAGCAGTTACAGCCGTATTTACACCAGCCAAAACCTTCAAATCATGCAGGTTATCATCTATCTCTGCACAGGCTCTATATGTGTTCTGTAAAGCAGTATTCAAATCAAGTACTTCTGCACCAAATGCATTAGAAGCCAAAGCAAACACCAATGAAAATGCAATTATCCTTTTCATTCCTAATCCTATTGTAGAAAATAAACTTACATAAAAGCAATAATAAAATATTTTTGTTCTGCTTTGATGTTTTTTATGTTTTGAAATAAGTCGATGAATGTCTTTCAAAAACAACCGTAAACAGATTTATCAAACGCATGGGATGGGAGTAGGTGTTTTTCTGGTAATATCTGGGAATATTTGGTAATTTTTAATGGAAAATAAAATTATAAAACCCGCGATCTGCGGGTTTTATATTTAGAAATGTACTTCTATATCTATGTTTTGGACACAGTGTTGAGGTAAAGCGTGGTTGTTTGCTTTATGCCATTCACCATCTTGTACTTTATCAATTTTCAACAAATCTAATTCCATACATCTCCAGTTTTTTGTGGAGCCTGTCTCTATTGGTTTGGAATTACTTTCTCCGCCAAACTGGTAAAACAAAGCTTGTGCTTTTCCGTTGGTGTATCCTAGCACATGAGGACAGAGTTCTCTGTGTCGCCCCATGTATGTGCCAAATATTTGTTGTTTGTTTTTTATTGCGTTTCGTATAATGTTGTATTTATCGTTCATGATAATACCCCCATAAAGTTTTTTGTTGTTAATGTAAAATTACAACTTGCCAACCCCTATGGAGTTGTGATATAATATCACACGTAGTAGTAAACTATGTGGCAAGTGTAACTTGCTTCTTTTATATCCTGATGTTGCCGCATCAGGTTTTTTTATTATCCAAAAAATCGCTTTTTCAGATACTTGGATGATACATAAAAAAGGACTTTTAGTCAAGCAAAAAGATGATGATTTTGCGAAAAAATCACAAAATCTAACCAAAAACTATGTAAAACAAGGTAAAAAACAACTGATTTTACAAAAAAATGCTTGACAAGGGGCTCGGATGTTTTATTATAATAACTGCAAGAGGATCAAAAATGTTAGTAAACTTCTCTGTTGAAAATTTTCTTTCGTTTAAGGATCGTGTTGATTTTACTTTGAGAAAAACCAGCAAGTCCACAAAACACAAAGAATTGGTTAAAAATGGAATCTTGAAGGGTGCCTGTGTGTATGGGGCAAATAATTCCGGAAAGACAAATTTAATCAGATCAATACAATTTGTTGTTGATGCTATCGGGCTTGGTAACGTGTCCCGCATATACAAAACACATTACAGTTTTATACCTAATGATGACAAAGTATCAAAATTTGAACTTGAATTCAGGCAAAACAAACATTTATATAAGTATGTGCTTGAATGCAACTTGTCTTCTGTTGAAAAGGAAGAACTGTACTGCGATAATAAAACTATTTTTAAACGTTCACCAGATGATATAGAAAAACTATCAGATTATGGCATATTATCAGACATACAGTATTATCTAAATAGAAAATTTACAAAAACTGATTTATTCCTTAGCAAATTGTATGCTGATAATGTGTTGGGAGAACCCAGTTTGCCCCATCAAAATGTATTTCAAGATATTTTTGAATGGTTGCAACATGTTTTTTGTGTTCGTTTGGACTCTACGGTTGGTAGTGCTTTCTATGTTTATATGGAAAAAGGGAACGGATTTAAAGACTACTTGCAAGAGCTGCTAGAGCAAATTGATCCTAGTATAACGCAAATTAAATGGGAAAAAGTAGATGGTAGCGAACTGAATAGTTTGGTTGTAAATGCGTCTGTTCGTTTTAGACAAGCTGTTCCAGATCATTTGTTTGTTAGGAACGGGTATGATTTCTTTATTTTAGATCGTCAGGACAACCAATTTGTGGGTAAAAAGCTGTATACTTACCACAATAATGAACGTTTTGAAATAAATTGGGAATCCGATGGTACAAAAAAGATAATAGAATTATCTCTTGCTTTCTATTTGTTGAAAACAACAAATGCGATTGTGTTGATAGACGAGCTTGATTCTTCTTTGCATCCTATTATGGTTCGTTATTTGTTACAAAGTTGCATGGATTCTGAACAACAATCGCAAATAATAACTACCTTGCATAACATTAATCTATTAACCCAAGAATTGTGGCGAGTGGATCAAATTTGGTTTACTGAAAAAACAACCGATGGAAGATCCAAGTTATATTCATTACAACAATTTGCCCCACGTTTTGACAAGAATGTGTTAAAAGACTATTTACAAGGAAGATATGGGGCGATACCAACTTTGGGGATTTGGAAATGGTAATGATTCCGTTTGTTTTATTCGTGGATTTGTTTTCGGAAGGAAGAAGAACAGAACCTGATTATCTGGAAAAATTTGCAGAAACGTATGCCAAGGATAAGGTAAAAGTTACTCGAATGGTTTGCGGAGAATCTTTGGATTGTTTAATGAATTCTGCCATAGCGTACTCAAAACAACAGAGTAATGCAAGGTTTGCTAACAGGTTAATATGTATTGTTGCAGATAAGGATATGTTAGATGATGCGGATATAACACAAGCAATAACCAAAATAAAAACATATAATAGAAGTTGTAAAAAAGAACACCAGAAGATTAGGTTGTATATTTCCAACCCATGTATTGAATTATGGGCGTTATCGCATTTTATAGATAAAGGATTCCCTAATACAGCCAAAGCTTGCCAAGCTAAATTAAAAGACTTTTTACCAAAGTATGATCATGATCGTGGTATGCCTTTGTTTGACATAAAATTGATGACCGAAGAACGTTACCAGAAAGCAAAAAGATTGGCTATGTCCTGGAAAGTTACCGCAGAAAATAACCCCAACCAATTTCCATATACCGATATTATTGAATTATTAGAAAAAATAAAACGAGTTGGTGTATAGAAATAATATAAAACGATCAAATAAAGGCCGTTCTTTTTTGTCTTAATACCATGAAATTAGGGTATAGCCTAGATTCAACTCTAATAAGTATGAAATATAACCTTTTTCTTGACTTATTTCATACTATGAAGTATAATTCTATTAGTTATAATTCATAAGAATCGATTAAAGGATACAGAATGATATTTAATTATTTGAGAGTAAGTACAATAGACCAAAATACATCTAGGCAGTTAGTAGATGTTCCTTGTGATAGGGAATATATAGATAAAGCTTCTGGGAAAGATGTTAATAGACCAGAGCTTAAGAAATTGTTAGACAATGTTCGTCAAGGGGATGTTATCAATGTGCATTCGCTAGACCGCATGTGCAGAAATGTAAAAGATTTACTGGTTTTGATGGAAGATTTACAGAAAAAAGGTGTTACTGTAAAATTCCATAAGGAAAACCTAACCTTTACCCCAAACATCGAGGACCCCTTAAATAAGGCTATTATGACCATCATTGGTGCAATTAGTGAACTGGAACGTAACCTTATATTAGAAAGGGTTCGTGAAGGGGTCGCTATTGCTAAAAAGGCGGGTAAGTATAAAGGTAGAAAAAACTCTTTATCAGATATTCAAATAGATGAATTAAAATCTAT
This sequence comes from uncultured Pseudomonadota bacterium, assembly GCA_946628805.1. Taxonomy (GTDB): domain Bacteria; phylum Pseudomonadota; class Alphaproteobacteria; order Rs-D84; family Rs-D84; genus Enterousia. The sequence continues at coordinate 5,015 of CAMOXB010000126.1, read as the reverse complement.
GATTGGTAAGTATAACCGTTCACAGATAGCTAAGCATTTTGGTATCACAGTTAGGTCGACATATCATTATGCACCAGCAAAACAAATAAAGGTGGTTGAAGCATGACAGGGGTAACATTTGAATGGTCTGGTAACGATGTGATAGTTCGAAAGATTAATGGAAACTATCTGACAACGGTTAGGTGTGCTAGGGATGCATATCATTCCGGAACAGATGTCATAGTTATCGGTAGTTCTTATCAGACTATCAGATTTGATGCATACGGTTTCCGACACTTTGAATAGAGTTCAAAAATTCCTCCAAAGCATTTAAGTTTTCCATGATTTCTGCATAGTTCGCAGACAGAATAGTTCTAAAGTTGTCATATTGAGACTGCCAAAAATCAAAAACACCCGTTTGGGTGTTTTTTGATTGGATTTCCAATACTTTCAGCAGTTCGTAAGTTGGGTATCAAAAATAGCCACCGTTTTGCCAATTTACGAACTCAAAATTAGATATTTGATTCTTTTTATGATATAATCTGAGAAAAAAAGGAACATAATGAAAGTCGTATTGAAAGGAAAAAGAATCATTTTAATGCACCTTGAACCGTGCATGGATAACGCGGAACTTATGTATAACGTATTGATGGAAAACAAAAAACACCTATTGCCTTGGATGCAATGGTTAAATAATACCAAATCTGTGAAAGATACACATAATTTTCTAATTTTATCTGATAAAAAATGGGCTAATGGCGATGCCTTTGAATATGCTATTGTTCTGAACGATACAATAATTGGTATGTGTGGTGCAGTAGAGGTTGATTCTGGTAATAAAAAGGTAGCACTTGGGTATTGGCTGGCAAATGATTATCGTGGTAACGGATATGTTATGGAATCTGTACGCGTGTTGGAACAAGAATTATTCAAGAATGGGTTCAATAAAATCATTATTCATAATGATGTTCGAAATAAGAATTCTGTAAATGTTGCAAAGAAATTGGGGTATGAGTTGGAAGCTGTTTTGAAACAAGACAGGTGGTTAAAATACGAAAATCGTTTTCGTGATACAAATTGTTTTGCAAAATTTAAACACAAGAATTAAACATATTTATCTAAAAACACCCTAACATCTTTCCCAAACAACAACAAATCATGCATCTCATTAGTTCGTGAATTGCACAGATGGCCCTGCCAAGAATCAAAAAACACCACCTTGTGTGGTGTTTTTTAATTCTTTTGGTATCCCGTCGGATTAGAACCGTTCGGTTCACTATGAGTAAGCGAAAACGAACGAAGCGAAGTTTGAGCGCAAACGAATGCGGTCAGAGCGCCTGCGACACGCATGTGTCGTGCGAAAACTATGTTTTCGTGGTATGGGCGCGCATGACCAATTCCGAGTGGGGCAATTAAGAAAATCTTAAAAAATCGACAGACGGAGATTTTTTTGATTTTCGTTATTGGTGCGGGTTCGTAATTTGTATATCAAAAACCACCACCGTTTCCTACATTTACGAACTTTTGATATTTATTGTTGTAATTTTTTTATTAACTCTACAGGATTTACCAAAACACATTCTGTGGATTCGCTATAATAACCTGTTTCTAATCCAACCTTAAAGAATTCTTCTGGTGTAACACTTGGTTTTACTTGTTTTGCCAGCACATACAAGCCAGCTTCAAAAGGTTTCATCCAAGACCAACCACCATTTGCATAATGCACATAATCATTAATACCATTTGGTGCAGCCGTTGTTCTGTGATCCATTGGGAAACACAATGTGTTTTTTTGAACTTCCACTGGCAAAACTCTCTCTGATTGCCAATTAGTTTTACGATAAGATTGAAAATCGTTCGGATCAGACAATACGGATCTGTAAACACCGTTGTCATTAAGTTCGTATTCTTGTGGAATACCTGTCGTTGTCACAAAGATTCCTGTTTGTTTTGCTTTTGCTAATGATTTTTCCCATATTTCTGGATCACGTAATGTACAAGCAGGACAAGCAGACACAGATACAACAACTATTTTTTCGTTTTCTGGTAAACTTTCATTTATTTCAATAATTTTATCTAAAGCTGCTGCATAATATTTTGAAGTTCTGCTTTTTTGCTCATCATTTTGGAATTGTCCATCTATTACATCTGCAGCGAAATAATATAGTTTTGCTTTTGGTGCAACACCAACAGTTTTACCGACAGCTATTGAAGCAACAGCAGAACCATGCATTTGACCTTCATATGATTTACGAGCCAAGAATTCTTCATAATGAACAAGATTATCGTTATATTCATTATGTGGTGATAACGGTTGATCTATGATAGCCATTGACATACCAGTTCCATCAATACCTTGAGCATGGAGATCTTTTATATTTAATCCGGGGTTTTTATGCATTTCCATTATCTGATAAGGATTAAAATTAGCAGGCCATTTATTTGTATTTGATGGAAATAATGTCCCGCTGTCAAAAGAGATGTTTTCTGCAGAATATTTTGATAAATCTTTGTTTGTACAATCAACAGATCTTATATCAAATTCTTGATTTGTTTCTGAATATGACACTTCTTTGTTTTTTAACCAAGAATAATTTGCATGATTGTTCAGCTTTGAAATTACATTATCATCATAAGCAAAAATGTCATGACACGAAAAAATACCCATCAATCCGAACAATAATATCTTTCTCATTAACTCTCCTCTTTTAGGTATAATTATAACCAATCAATAAAAATTTTTCAAAAATATTTTTATTTCTTTCCCGAACCGCAATAAATCATGTATCTCATTAGTTCGTGAATTGCACAGATGGCCCTGCCAAAATAAAAAGACCACCGTTTGGTGGTCGTTTTGTGATTACTTATTTTTTTCTGGTTTTCAGTTGTTCAAAAATTTGTGCACGTCTTTTTTCACATGCTTGCACAAATTTGTTATAATCATTGGCTTTCAAAAAGAATTCAAATTTTGGCTTTTCATCAAGACCAATCGAATAAACGTCACGCATAGATGAATGGACAGAATATCCGTCAATAACCCATTGAATTGAACGATAGCCTTCAATTTCGTCAACGTGTTTGCTTACTGTTGATGTGGAAATCGCATCCATCAAATCTTGGAATTGTAAAGAATACTTTTCTGTTTTTGTTAATGTGCCTAGCTTTTTTGCCATATTTTATTCCTTTTTTATTAGTTTGTATTATTTATAGCACATTTTGACGGTTTGTCAACATATTGTAAACATTATGGCAAAACTTGTTTTTTTGTGCAATTTATGATATAATATACCCATATGTTTGGACGGCATTTTGCCGTCTTTTTTTTGCCGCGTATGCGGTGTTTTTTATTAAAAGGATTTTGTTATGAATATCAGTGATAATGGAATTGAAATCTTGAAACGCTTGGAAGGATGTGTCGTAAAAAATGGTTTACATATTATTTATGATGACCAGACAGGGCGTGCGATAAATCCGTATAATCTTTTGCCACGCGGTGCAACAATAGGCTATGGGCATTTAATAAAACCGGGGGAAGATTTTGGTCGTGGAATTGATGAATCACGTGCGACCGAATTATTGCGTGCGGATGTAAAGATTGCGGAACGCACAGTGAGCCAGAATATCAATACAACATTAACGCAAAACCAATTTGATGCATTGGTGATATTTGCATATAACATTGGTGAAAATAATTTTATTAAATCCAGTGTGGTTAAATTTATAAACAATCCAAATTATAAAAGTCAAATTTATCCGGATTTAACATCTGCATGGTTGGCGTGGAATAAAAGTAATGGGCGTGTTATGGCGGGATTAACGAACCGGCGAAAGACCGAATTTAATTTATTCAATAAATGAAAAACGGATGCGCGCTTGCATCCATTTTATAATGTATTTGTGCGCAGGAAATTATAAAGCGTGCTTTTGTTAACATGCATAATTCGTGCGATTTGGTTTTTGCTGATTCCCTTGTTCATCAGATTATTAATGCGTTTTTTATTTCGACTTAATTTCAAGAATCTTGATTGTGCGCCGACTGGACGCCCCAGTTTTTTCCCGTTTGCCTTTAATCGTGCCAGGCTTTCGCGAACGCGTGCCTGTAAAAGTGATTTTGATAATTCGGCGGAAAGCCCGAATGCAAATGCCAGAACCTTGGATTGAATATCGGACCCCAGGCGAAAATTTTCTTTTAATGTCCAAATTTGGCATTCGCGTTCAAGGCATGTTTGTAATATTCCCATAACTTCCAATAACGAACGCCCCAGGCGTGATATTTCAGTTGTTATTAAAATGTCCCCAGATTTTAATTGACTTAACAGTTTTCCCAGTTTTCGGTCGGATAATTTTTTGCTGCTGGAAATTTTTTCTTCGACCCAGGTATCGATTTGAATATTGTTTTGCTTTGCGAAATTTTCGATAACAAAGTGTTGGTTTTCTTCGTGTTGATGTGCAGTAGAAACGCGACAATACCCGTAAATCATGTGAACTCCTTTTTTTCTTTTTGACAATAAAAAAACAGGCGTTGTGCCTGATGATTATGTTAATGATATAATTTGTTTTTTCTATATTTCAAGTGGTCTAATTTAAACCAAGGTTAAATGTCAACCTTTTTTTTCCTAGGCGTAAAAACTTAATTTTTATGAGAAAACCGTGGATAAGCACGTTTTTACAGAATTTTATATCACGGCGGTTTAAAAACCTTGGTTTGTTAGAATTTAAGCACGTGATTAAAAAAATCACAGTTTTTAATATTAAAAATAAAGGAAAAATAAATGAAAAAACATTTAATTTTAACTTCGTTGGCAGCAATCATCGCGACAACCGGTGTTGCTGGCGCTGCTGAAGAATTAACAATGGACTCTATCAAACAGAGTTTGGAAATCAGCAGCAGTGATATATTGGCTAAGCCAGATGCGTCAACATATACATATAAATTGGCAGATGGAACAGCGTCAAGCATGGCATCAAAAGAAACACCTGATTATGCGGATTATGAAGCACCATCTGCGGCTGCGAATAATGAATTTGTTGCATTG
>CAMOXB010000125.1 GCA_946628805.1 uncultured Pseudomonadota bacterium | reverse complement strand
TATGCACCAAATGCCGGCAAATCCGACCGAACACAGGTTGTTTATTCAGATTGAAAATGATATTTATTCCGCAAATGCTGTGCCGGCGGAAAATAATCCAAAACAAATGTCCGTTGGGGTGGGGCGTTCGCTGCATATCACGATTAATGGCGCGGATTATGTCGTGCATGACGATTCGGTTGAATAGGGACTTGAAAAAAAACATTTTTCCGATACCATTTATTCTATGAAGATAATTGATGCACATTCGCATATTGAATACATATCGCATAATATCCAACCAGATGTTGTGGGAACAATTTGTTGCGCAACAAACGAATCGGATTGGAATAATTTGGCAAATATTACGTTGAACGATAAAAATGTATATGGTGCGTTTGGTGTGCATCCATGGTTTGTTGATACAATAATGGACGGATTCGATAAACGTTTATATGATTTATTAAAATTAAACGATTCGTTTATGATTGGTGAAATAGGTCTTGATAAATATCGACCGAATATGGAACAACAAATCGATGTCTTTGAACGCCAATTAAATGTCGCAATCGAAATGAATCGGGCTATATTTTTACACTGCGTTGGTGCATGGGATAAAATTTTACACGTATTAAAACAATATAAAAAATTACCAACGATAATCGCACATGATTTTAACGGCAATAATGAAATTATGCAAAACCTGGTTAATAATTATGATATTATGTTTTCAATTCATCGCGCGGATAAACCAACGGAAATCCGCCGTATAGAACAAATTTCGATTGAAAAAATCTTGGTCGAAAGCGATGCGAAACCTGACGTTATATTGCATAATGTTATTGATAAAATATCAGATATAAAAAAAGAACCAAACGCCGGCGAAATTATATATAAAAACACACAAAGGATTTTACAAAAATGAATCGGTTGCATCGGATAACTTTATTAATTGGCAAAGAAAATGTTCAAAAATTGCAACAATCAACGGTTATGGTTGTTGGATGTGGTGCGGTTGGATCGTTTGCAATCGAAGCACTGGCACGCAGTGGGGTGGGGCATATTGTGTTGATTGACTTTGATGTTGCAGAAGAATCAAATATAAATCGTCAATTGTTCGCACTTAGTTCTACAATCGGTCAATCAAAGGTTGAAATTGCGCGTGCGCGGATTCATGACATAAACCCCGATATAATTGTTGATGCGATAAATGTATTCTTTGATGAAAATACAAAAATTGATATAAAGCCAGACTTTGTTATTGATGCGATTGACAGCGTGCAATCGAAAATCGCACTTTATAAATGGTGTCAGGCAAACAGTGTGCCGTTTATTTCATCAATGGGGGCGGCGCGTAAAACCGATCCAACAAAAATAAAAATTGCCAAGATTTCCAAGACGACTGTATGTCCGTTGGCATCAAAAATACGACATATTGTTCGCGATGAAAAATTAAAAGACTTTCCGGTTGTATATTCAACAGAACCTGCCACGCCCCAGCCAAACGGTGGTCGTGAATTTGGTTCAATTATAACTGTGACCGGAATGTTTGGTTTGATGATGGCGGATTTTGCAATAAAAAAACTGATTTCATAATATTGCGCTATACGGCGGATTTTGTGGATTATGACGTATTTCCTATGAATACGTGCCTGTATAAATATACCCCTTTGTCTGATAGAATACAAAGTGTTGAGATTAATCAGCAACAAAAGGAGAAACTTATGAAAAAACTTATTGCCACATCTTTGGCAGTATTAATAGCCGCCCCGGCATTTGCAGGTGGTCGTGCATATGAACAAGAAACATCCAATCTTTTTGGTTGGGAAATTTTGCCATACGTTTCATTGCGCGGTGGTGCAACATATGGAAATTTGAATTATAAATTCAATGATGATAAACAAAGTGTTACACAAAATTTATACCAAGCACGCGCTGCACTTGGTTTGTCTTTATATGACAAAACACGTGTTGAAATCGAAGGTTCTTTCTATACAAAAGGCAATAAAAATGTGTCTTTTGGCGACATTGAAAATGTAGGCGTTTCATCAAAGAATATCGAATTGATGGCAAACGCATATATGGATTTGTGGCATTTCCACTATATTCAACCATTTGCAGGTATCGGTGCCGGTATGGCATTTATAGATACAAAAGCAGCAGATCAAAGCAAAGATGGAACCAAGTTGTCTTTGATGGGAACTTTGGGTCTGGCAATGCCATTTGGCTGCTTTGATGTTGAAATCGCAGGACGTTATAACTATATCGATGTTGCATCAGGTATGCATAACTTTGGTGCCGATGTCGGTATTCGTTATATGTTCTAAGACATTCCCTTCGTTTCGCTTTGAAATCCCGTTTTATGCGGGATTTTTTTTATTTCTTGTTTTAAAAAATATTTATATGCTAGCATTATGGTGTTATGAATAAAATCCTGATATCATTTTTGCTGGCATTATTTGTTTGTGAATCATATGCGGATGTTATAACAAACACCGATGATAGTCTTTATCAAATTAGTACATGTAATGCATCAAATGTTTGTACGCCAATAAATTTGGACGAAATAAAGCAACTTAACAAACCAGGATATAAAATATCAAATGCGCATATTGTAATGGATAATTTTTCCCAATGGCAAGATTGGAATGCCAATGTTGAAATAGATGGTGTTGTTAATCTTTATGTAAATAATCTTGATGGTGTGGAAAATAATACAATTGTAAATCATGCCAAAGGGGTCGATAGTTCGAAATTAAAAATTATTGATAAAAGTAATTTGTATAAGACCAATTTGCAAAGCCTTGGTGAAGATGTTTATGTCAGTATTGTTCGTGAAACAAATTATGAAAAAATCTTCAATGGTTCACGTGGAAAATACCTTGAAAATATTCGTTCAAAAAATCCGAACGATAAAATGTTGTTGGCTATGGATAATGCAAAAAGCATGAACGAAATAAATTCAATAATGAATTCTTCGTATCGTTTCAATCCAATTATTTTAATGCATCCGATAAAAACTATTAATAGGGCAGATTTGTTTAATGTTAATACAGATAATTTTAATACAGGTGCGAATGTTCGTGTCGGATATTTAACGTCAGATAAAATTGATGATATGAATGCACGCTTTAATATCGGTAATGTATATAAAGATTTATATTTTAATATTGGTGTTAATATTGACACTTTTGTATTTGATGACAATGAATTTAATAAATTTGATGGATTTGCATATGGTGCGGATTTTGAAATTCGTAAATATATCAATAGGTTATGGTTTGGTGGATTGGCAGGTGTAAGACGTGCGCTGTTTAAAACCGATGATATATATTCAGATGGTAATGTTAGTGCTAATCCAAAGGGGCTTTCAGAATATGCACGTATTAATATCGGGTACGATTATAATAATATTGATAATCTTAAACTTTCGCCGTTTGCAGGGTTAGTATTTCAAAATGTTGATATTTCCGGAATGTCTGATTCAAATATAAATTTAATAGCCGGGACAAAGATAAAGCATGATTTTACAATTGATGGTATAAAATATGAATATGGACTTTCGATTGCCAGTGATGAAAAAGCAAAATGGTATGTTGGTGGTGATATCGGTTTTGTCAGTGTTGCAGATAATGTCGGTGGTGCAATAAAAATAGATGCGTTTAAAGATGAATTTGACGATATTAATTATCAAATATCAATAAATGCGAAAATAGATTTCTGATTTTTATTTTACTATTTCACCATGCAGGCATGATTTATTTGCATCACAAATTTTAATTTTCTGTAATGGTGCAATTTCATTATCAGGCTTTGCAACAATACACTGTTGCATATATGGTGTGCGAAATACCAAATTACGTCCAGTCTTGTCAATGCTTTCAAATAAACAAACCATTTCACGTCCGATACAAGACATATTAAATTCGCGTTGATTTTCGTTTAATTGCAAATCCAGTTTTTGTAAACGAACAGATTTTATTTGTTCACTGATTTGATTGTCCATCAATGCAGCCGCCGTATGTGGGCGTGGTGAATATTTAAATGAATATGAATTTATATATTTTATATCACGTGCGATTTGTAATGTATGTTCGAAATCTTCATCGGTTTCATCTGGGAATCCAACAATAAAATCAGATGATATTTGAATATCAGGACGGACTTCTTTTAATTTTTTTACAATCGTTTTATATGCGTCGATATCATCAGGTCGATTCATTCGCTTTAATGTGCGTGGCGAACCGCTTTGAATTGGCATATTTAAAAACGGTAATAATTTTGGTTCGATACCAAACATTTCGATTAAGTCGTCCGACATTTCTGTTGGATAACTGGATGTGAAACGTATGCGCTGGATTTCTGGCATCTTGGCGGTTTCGCGAATTAAATCTGATAATTTATATAGTTTGCCATTTTCATCAGTATATTTATAACCGTTTACATTTTGCCCCAGGAAACATATTTCAACTGCGCCAGTTTTTGCCGCATTTAAAGTGTCGTTCATAACATCATTAAACGGACGCGATAATTCACGACCGCGTGTATACGGAACAATGCAATATGTGCAACAATGATTGCATCCTTCTTGAATTGGAATATACGCAACCAAAGGTGTTTTAGTCATTTGTGGTAATTCATCAAATTTTTCCAAACCGCCTAAATCAATATTTAATAATTTCGTATCAGGATTTTTAATAATTTCTGGTAATTTATGATAACTTTGTGGTCCAAGAACAAAATTCAATTCTGGTATTCGACGAAACGCATCAGCCCCAGATTCGCGTGCAACGCATCCAACAATGCCGAGCAGGGCACCATCTTTCTTTGCACGTCTTATACGCCCTAATGCAGAATAAACTTTGTCAGTTGCCTTGGCACGAACAGAGCATGTGTTTAATATAATCAAATCGGCATCCGCGACATCATCGGTTTGTGAAAGTCCGTGTTTTTCCAGCATATTTGCGATTCGTTGACCGTCATAGACGTTCATTTGACAACCAAAAGTTTGTATGAAAAATTTCATGTTTATTAACCTAACTTTTGTTTTAACAAATCACTTACCATCGCTGGGTTTGCCTGGCCATGTGTTGCCTTCATAACATTACCAATAAAGAAACCCAACAATCCAACCTTGCCAGATTTATATTGTTCAACCTGGGATGGATTGTTTTTTATAACTTCATCAACTGCACTTTCAATTGCGCCAGTATCAGTGATTTGTTTCATGCCATATTTATCGGCAATTTCGTGAATTGTTCCACGTTCGCCGTCCAGCATTTTGATAAAGATTTCTTTGGCTTGTTTACCATTGATTTCGTTTGATGCAATCATATCAACCAATTCAGAAATGTTTTCAGGCGTAATAATACGTGGTGCATCTGGATCGTCGTTTTCTTTGATTTCATTTGTTATATCAAAGTTTTCAGGATGTGCGAACAATTCAGATATCATCCAATTCGCAACTGGTTTTGCACGTGCAGATTTTCCATCAACCGCCGCATCATACCAGTGTGAAATATCAACGGTTTCTGTTAAACGATTTGCATCGTATTCGGATAAACCGTATTCATTAATATAACGTGCGCGTGTTGCAGATGGCAATTCAGGCATTGTTTTACGAATACGTTCAATTTCGTCATCAGTAATTTCCAGTTCCAATAAATCTGGGTCTGGGAAATAGCGATAATCCAACGCGTCTTCTTTGCTGCGCAAAACAGATGTTGTTCCTTCACTTTGTGAATAGCGCATTGTGTCCTGGGATACCGTGCCACCATTTTCATAGATTTCAATTTGGCGACGTGCTTCATATTCAATCGCAGATTTAATGAATTTAAACGAAACCATATTTTTTGTTTCTGTACGTGTGCGGAAAGTCTTTTCACCAACCGGACGAACCGATACATTAACGTCGGCACGCATAGAGCCTTCTTCCATGTTTGCCTTGGAAACGCCCAGTGCACGTGCGATTTCACGAATTTCGCGTAAATATCTTTCGGCTTCGTCAGGGGATGTTATATATGAATTATTTTCAGGATTCTTGATATCCAAAAATGTTACGATTTCCAATAATGTAACCCCAGTACGATTATAGTCCGCCATAGATTTTGTCGGATGCATATCATGCTTTAACTTTCCAGCGTCTTGTTCCAAGTGTGCACGTTCGATGAAAATCTTTTTTGGATTTCCATCATCGCCCATAATTTCAACATATCCACGTCCAACCACAGGTGGTTCTTCGGCAGGTTGTGAAATCTGATATCCTTGGGGCAGGTCAGGGTAAAAATATTGTTTACGTGCGAATCTTGAATGTCTTGATATTTCAGCATTTATACCCAGACCAAATTTAATCGCCTGTTCAACACAGTATTTATTTAATACAGGCAACATACCTGGCATTGCGACGTCAACCATACACGCTTGGGTGTTTGGGGCAATTGTTGGATTATAGTTTGCAGATGCACCACTGAAGATTTTACTGTTTGATAAAACTTCGATGTGTGTTTCTAATCCAATAACCAATTCCCAGTCTGTTGTTTTGCCTTTTATCGTAAACATTTTTATTTTTCCTTGCTTTTTGTTTTTTTATACTATATTATGTTGCTCACGGATGGCCAGATAGCTCAGTTGGTAGAGCAAGGGACTGAAAATCCCTGTGTCAGTGGTTCGATTCCACTTCTGGCCACCATTTTTTTATACTCATTTTTTCCCAACATTTTTTTCATTTGATTA
>CAMOXB010000124.1 GCA_946628805.1 uncultured Pseudomonadota bacterium | reverse complement strand
TTCGACCCGGTCGAACATACATGGAACACCGTCCAGATCAAGTACAGGGATAAAATCGCGGATTTTTACACCATTTGATTCATATATCCAACGATATATCCTTATTGGTTGTCCAGAAGTTGCACCATTTGTTTTGAACAAATATATATTTGCATTGCTAGTAGGCAATAAAGAATTGTATGTGTATGTTGTTGTTTCTTCTCCTAAAGATGAATATCTGATAAGTGTGCCGGCAGATTGATTAAATTCATATCTAAAATTATATGACTTATATGGTATAAGATTACAAACACTACCAACTATAACATTACCAGCATAAGAATACATGCCGATACAATTAGGATTGTTCCATGCAAAGTGTTCTGTTTTCATGACATATGATCCAGCACCAGAAAATCCTGGTGGAACACTATTACCTGTAACGTTTTTTATAATTGCAATAGTAAAATCCAAAGTGAACATATTAGGTCTTAAAACGTCATCGAAAGCGAATCCTGTATCTATCCACTGTGTCCCTGTCGATTCCAAATATTCGATTGGTGTATATCCGTTCCACCCATTAAAGGTATAACCATATTTATATGGTGTTTGGGGTAATATGATATCGGAACCTGTTTCACATTGTGTTGTTGCATATGTATTACCGTCCATATACCAATTTATTGTTTCGGTTTTGGCGTGTGCGGTTATACACATAAATATTGCGGTTAGTAAAAATATAATTCGTTTCATTGTTTGTTCTCCTTAATAACCCCTGTGGGGCTTCATCCCTACAGCGAGGCCAATCCGCTTTCGTGCTTCGCACTACAGCGAGATAAATTCGCTTTCGCTGACGCTTCAGCGAGATTTAAATACCGCCAGAAAATCGGGCGGTTGGAGGTTAAGAACAACTTACAGATAAATTGCGCGTTTAATTCAATATATTCAACGCCCTCCAACCAAATAAGTTGGAGTCTTTAACGTCATCTTGGACGATCTGTAAACGGGTTCTTAAGCCCCATCAGAAAAACTCTTTCTGACAAAAAATATGTTATCAAAAAAGTTTGGTTAATACAACGCAAAAAAATATCCGCATTGTTATGCGGATATTTAGTTTTAAGATTGTTCTTATCATTTTATCTTTTTTAATTTTTCGGCAAATGTAAATGTATATTGTGTCGCCGACCAAATTGATGCAGTCAATGCAAACCATAAACCAAATATACCAATCTTTGGCAAGATATAAATCAGATAAAATACAATACGATTATTTGTTTCTGGGGTTATTGATGAAAATACTGCGAACCATAATAAAAATGCCGCAATTGCAATCATCTGGATTGTTGTTTTAATCTTGCCCATCGAAAAGCGTGCCTTTGGAACAGGCATTTCAATTTTCTGTGTGCCCAAGAATTCACGCAGGCCGCTAATATACAATTCACGTGCAATCATAAATACCACAGGGATTACAATGTACCAAACCGGTCCCATCAATGCCAACATAATTAATGTATTACATACCAATAATTTGTCGCCAATGTGATCCAATACGCCACCTAATTTTGAACAGCAATCATATTTACGTGCCAGATATCCATCAAACCAATCTGATATTGCACCCAATGCAAACAATATAAATGTTGTCCATGATAAATTGAACATTATTGTAAATATAATCGCAAATGCCGTGGCAATGCGAAATGCAGATAAAAAGTTAACAAATACTTTCATGTGTTTTCTCCTTTTGTTCATATATTATAACATTTCTGAATGAAAATAGGCATATATTTTTTCGGCTGCACTTTTTCCCAAATCTGGTACACGCATAAGTGCTTTTAAATCTGCGTCCATAATTGCGTGAACCGAACCAAAATGTTGCAATAATTGTTTTTTGCGCTTTGGACCGATTCCTTCGATTGAATCAAGAACAGATGCAGTCAATTGTTTTGCACGAACAGAACGATGATATGTAATAACGAATCGGTGGGCTTCGTCACGGACGGCACGCAACATTAAAAATAATGGCGAATCTTTTGGTAATGTTCGATTTTCAGATCCGTCTGGCATAATAAAATGTTCATCGCCATTTCTAACTTCGCCTTTGGCAACCCCCAGAATTGGTATGCGACCATTTGATACTTTCTGGGCAATATTCCATTGTGCAGGTCCGCCATCGACAATTATTAAATCTAATTTTGGACCGTCATTAATTGCGCGTGTGACGAATTCTTCCATCATGGCGATATCGTTTCCTGCGCGTTGCATATCATGTAATTTAAAATGACGGTATGATGGTTTTATAAATCCGTCATGTCCAAATGCAATCATTGCACCAACAGGATGTTTCCCAAATAAATGTGAATTATCAAACACGCCGACGCATTCAACATTTATGCCCAGCCATTTTTCCAAATCGCTTACATTTTTATCCCATTGTAAATTTGGTGTATACGACGGATTCTGTCGTATACCGCGATTTGTTGTTTTTGTTAATGCAGATATTTTATCACGCATTAATGCGGCGTTTTCATAATCCATTTTATCAGAAAAATCGCGCATCATTTTTGTTAAATCTGAAATAATCGGTTCACTGTCCCCGGTTAAAATTCGTCGTGCCAATTGAACGTTTTTATCATAGTCTGTTTGTGGAATACAACACGGTCCACTGCATCGACCAATTTGATATAACAAACATGGACGTGAACGATTCTTCATAAATGTATCATTACATGTTCGCAATTTACAAACGCGTTGAATTGTTTTTATTGTATCATTTAATGCGTACACAGATGGATATGGACCAAAGACGTCTTTCTTTTGTGATATTTTGCCACGGAATTTAAGCAGACGCGGAAATTCATGTTTGGTCAATGCCAACATCGGGTACATTTTCCCATCTGTCAACATAACATTATATTTAGGCTTTAATGTTTTGATAAGGTTTTGTTCCAATATTAAAGCATCATTTTCAGTGCGTGTAATTTCCCATTCAACACGCCGAACAAGCGTGCGCATAACCTGTTTATGGTTTTCCAGTTTGGAAATATCGACATATTGACGTAATCGATTAAGCAGATTTTTAGCCTTGCCAACATACAAAAGATTCCCATCACCGTCATACATTTTGTATATTCCGGGTGACAAAGGTGCATTTTCGATTAAGTCTTTAAATTGAATATTCATAATAAATATGATATTATAAAATAAAGAAAAATCAAATAGAGGTGTTATTATGAGACAAGAATCAGGTCGTTCAATGATTGAAATGGTTGGTGTGCTGGCGATTATGGGTATGTTAACTGCGACAGCGTTTGCACTTATATCCCTGGGGATAAACCGTCAAAAACAGGCACGTGTTATGGATGATGTTGTGACAATTGTGTCTGGGGTTCGTGGTCTTTTGGGCGATTATGATGATTTTTCAAATATTGATAATTCGACAATTTTTGCCGCAATGTCTGTAAGCAATAAAAATCCGTATGGTGGAACATACGAATTGGCGGTTAATCCATATAATCAACGTCAATTCATTGTTCGTATAAACGGTTTGAACAAATCAGATTGCGAAGCGTTGATTACAAAAGCATGGACAGATTCTGTCGGGTATAATACATCAAATCACAAGGAAAGTGGTGCAACCGGTAATTGTGTTGATGCAGGCAACAATGTTGTGTCAATTACATATGGCGAATAATATATGGCAGAATTTATAACTATTTCAGAGGCAGAATCTGGAACGCGTCTATTGCGGTGGTTTTTGCGACATTATCCAGCAATGTTACAGCGTGATTTTTATAAACTTTGTCGTGGTGGACAAATAAGAATAAATTCATCACGTTGCAAGGGTATGGAAATACTTAATACTGGTGATATTGTTCGTATACCGCCAACATTACAATCGTATAAAAATGTAAAAAAGATTGAAAATGGTGAAAACTTTTCGGCATCTGATTTAGAAAATCTGCGTAATTGTATAATTCATAATGATTCAGATATTGTTGTATTTAATAAACCCGCAGGACTGGCGGTGCAGGGCGGAACAGGTATAAAGAAATCTGTTGATAAAATGGCGGCGGCACTTTTCCCGTATGACAAAATATCGTTGGTTCATCGAATCGATCGTGAAACCAGTGGGCTTTTAGTTGTGGCAAAGAATCAAAAGGCAGCCCAAGATTTATCATCGCAATTCCAAAATAAAACCGCACACAAAGAATACCTGGCATTATTACAGGGAAATATCCCACAAAAATCTGGTGTGATTGAAAACTATGTCGCCAAAGGTCAGGTTTTTGAAGATATGATGTCTGTTCCAAAAGGAACATCTGTCCAGCGTGCAATCACAGAATACAAAGTTTTAGGCGAAGCCGCCGGTGTTTTGACGTGGGTATTGTTTTCACCAAAGACAGGAAGAACGCATCAATTAAGATTGCATAGCGCGTTTTCATTGCATGCACCAATTATCGGTGATGATTTGTATGGAAACAGGACGGATAATCTGGACGATGTGTTAAAGTCATTTTTAACAACGAATAAATTATTCCTTTTTGCATATCGGATTACTTTCCGACATCCAAGGACTGGAAAAATGATAACATTAAATGCGACGGTTCCTGAATTTATGCAATCGGTAATAAAATTTTTGGAATTTAAATTACCATAGGGGAAAACGAAAATGTTTTTATATGCATTTTATAGAAAACATCTTTTGTTATTGCGTGTTATCGCATTTTTCTTTATGGGATTATTTGTTGCGATTGGTATCGCGCTTTATCAACTTGATTTAGAATCCTTGCGTGGAAATATTTTATCTGCATTACGCGATAATACGAATATGCCAATTGAAATTGATGGTAAAATTTCATGGCGTTTTTCATTGCGACCAGAAATAGAATTAAATGATGTTCGTATTCCAAATGCAGATTGGGCAAAAAACAAAAATATGTTTACTGCGAAAAAAATTGATGTTCGATTGGATTTGTTATCACTGTTTAAATCACATCCTGTTATTCGATATATAAAAGTTTTTGATGCAAAAATTGCAATCGAAAAAAATGACAAAGATGAAATATCCGTTGTTTTTAATAATTCACAAACACCAGAAAAACCGTCGTATACAGAAGATAAAAAAACGCCAATTTATCCTGTTGATCAATTGCCGTTTGGTGGGTTAGATATTGAAAATCTATCTGTTAATATTTATGGTGATAAATATGAATTATCCAGTTTTGGTATAAGCAATTATATGCGTCATTCAAACCGTGAATACAGTGGTTGGGTCAAACCATACGAAACAAATTTACCGTTTGTTGTTCAATTTTCCGAATATAATTCGGAACGAAAAATTTATCCTGTGCGAATCGCTTTTGCCACAGGTGGCGAACCCTTAATTATGGACGTTGCATTAGAAGGAACCAGTAAAATGCCAATAGATTTCATCATACGTGGTGAAATACCAAATATAAATAAATCTGGTAAATGGTTCAATGTCGATATTATTAATTTGCCAAAGATAAATTTGAATATTGCAGGTGGCATAGACAGAAAGAAAATATCTTTTCGAAAATCATCAATTTCTTTGGCTGGGTCTTCAATTGATTTTTCTGGAACATATGATTGGTCAAAGGCTGTGCCGGTTCTTAAAGCAAAAATTTCATCTGATATGATAAATCTATATAAATCATTTCCAGATTGGTATGGTGTTGGTAAAGAAT
>CAMOXB010000123.1 GCA_946628805.1 uncultured Pseudomonadota bacterium | reverse complement strand
TGAATATAAATTGAATTTGTTGTAAATCACAATCAACACCATTTATAGTGCGAAAATTTTGTGGGGTTATATCAACAAAATTTCCATTGCTATTTAATTCAATTTTATATTCATAATATGCGTGTGCATTACCGGTTTGATTAAAGGTTTTTGTTATACGATCTGTCTTTTTATCGTTGTTTATATCAATATAGTAAATACTTTTTTCGGCGATTCCGATATCAAATTCATCCAGTTGATATTGTGTTATTGAATCTGGATTGGAAAGTCCGTCGGAAAAAACAGTATTTGTTTGAATAAATTCATCACTGAATACCGGAACGTTTGGTTGTGTTTTTGTTGGTACATTGTATTTGTTATAAAGTATGAAAGCCAACACACAAAATATTGTGATTGCCATAATCCAAACAAGATTTTTTGTTTTTATCATACGTTTACCTTTTTAAATTCGTTCTTCTGTTCCGGGTGTCCAGCCTTCGATTTGTTGCATTGCACGTGCAACGCGGTGTAATTCGTCATCGCTTAATTCATTAATACGTTTGTCCAACGAAACGCCGGACATTTGTGATACATGATTTGCATATGCGGTTGGTCGATTGCCATCGCTGCTGGGCGCCCATTTATGATATACCTGGCGCAAGGGCAGGTTGTTATAATTTTTACTGCGTAATAAATTCATTGTTGCGCGCAGACCTGTTTCTTCGTCTGGGAATATTGCAAATCGTCCAGATTCACCAATCGCACCATTTGCATATGCAAATTTAGATTTAATAATATTGCCTGGATTATTATTACGCCATGCGACGCTGCCCCCGGTGCGTTTTATTTTTATACCATCTGCATTTGTGTAAATAACCGCACCATTTTGTGATTGGGCAGATACGATATCAGAAACTGTAAGCCCGGACGATGTTGATTGTGAATCAATTTCGTTTATTTCAGAATTTGTTAAGATGGCTTTTGCTTGTTCTGTATAATTTGGGCCAGAATCAATAACGCTGAAATTTTCATATAATAAATATTCGTCAGATTTTCCAAATTTCTTGTTTCGCATTTCCAACAATTCGTTCACCATTGCACGTGAAGCCTGTTTTATTTCACATTGTTGTGCAAAAAGGTTTTCACCATAAACGATATTTACCAACGGTTTTACAACAGCCAATGTGCAAAATACTAAAATTAATGCCCGTGCATTGTTAAATAAATCGTCAATTTTAACGCCGTTTCGAATGATTAACATTGCCCACCCGAAAAGCATTATTGCCGTCATAACCAATATTGCCATCCACGCGTATTCAAGCAGTGTATCAAATGCGGGAAAAATACATGACGGGTCAACGAAATAGATAAAATCAGAATCCATGCCGACAACGTTCAGCCCGGAATTCGTTAATAAATTAGTAATGGTTATTTCGTCCATATTTATTTCTTAGCGGCGGCATTTGTAAAAAATCCCGGCACAGAAAAATCTTCGTCATTTGCGGCAACGCCTGCCCATCCGAATAAATCACCCAATCCAGTATCTTTGTGTTTGGATTGTTTAAATGGCAATATGTTGCGCAATTTCCCGATTTTGCTGCGCGATGCAGATTTGTTTTCTGCGGCAATTTTATCTTGGCTTTCGGCAAATTCAGTTGCCAATTGTTCCAATGTTGCATCAACCGAAATATCATCGGCAGATTCTTCGGTTTCCGCGACAGGTTCGACAATTGGTTTGTCATCGGCAATATCTAATGGTGTCATTGCAGACAATAATTTTTCCAAATCGGCGGTGTCATCATCGTCAATTTCATCGGCCTTGATATCAACGACAGGTTCATCATCATCAATTGATTCAATAATAGTTTCGTCGTGTTTTTCATCAGATATTTCGGGTATAATTTCAATATCAGATTCCTTTTCAACGACATTTTCGTCATTGGTCGAAAGCACAGATAAAATCGGAACGACTTTTTCATCGCTTTCCGTTACTTCTTCATTTGTTTCAACAGATTCCGCAACAGGTTCAGTGGTTCCGGATTCTATAATCTGTTCTTTGCGTGGACGACCACGACGTTTTGGTTGTTCCACAACAACAGGTTCAACAATTGGTTCATCGTCAACGATTTCTGTATCAACGGTATCGATAATTTGTTCAGATGGTTCGTCGATTGTATCAATAATTGGTTCAACAATTTGTTCGGGAATTTGTTCAATTGTATTTTCAGGAATAATTTCAGTTTCTTTGATAGTTTCTTCGACTTGTGCGACAGGTTGATTGGATTTTTCGGCCATTAATCCCGTGTCATCTTCATCAACCGGCACGCCAAACAATACGGTTGTTTTATCCAGGTTTAACGCGTTGCGCACTTCATCAAACGCGGCGCGAATATCGTTCATATCAAAGACTTCATTTCCGGAAATATAAATAATTTTGGTTTTCATAAAACAATTCCCCCATTTAATATGCAACATTATATCACATTTTAGGGTTGAACGCATATAAAAAATGTCTTAAAATGCAAATATGGCAAATATCAAAGAACAAATTTTTCAAGAACTGGATTCGCTGGAATTGATGACGACGCGTTTGCGCGCCGATGCTAATGATGCCAGTAAACAGACAGATCTTGAGGTTGCAATTTTGACAAAGCAGGTTAAAACCTTGCGCGAAAAGAACGAAAAAGCAAAAGATTTGATTGAAAAATCTGTATCAATATTGGAAAAATTGAAAAAATGAGTGTTGTTTCGATACCTATTGTTAACCGCAATTACCCAATGGGCTGTGAAGACGGTCAGGAAGGACGCTTGGTTGAATTGGGGCGCATGGTTGATGCGCGTGCGCGCCAGATTTTGGATAAAATTGGACCATTACAGGAAAATGCCTTGCTGGCGACATTATGTATCGTATTGGTTGATGAAATACAAAATAAAAACCAAAACCCAACGGTATCAGACGACGATTTGCGTGAAATATTGGCACGTATAAAAGAAATTAAACATAAAATATCATAATTATATACTTTTTAATATACTGCTTCGCATGTCGTATGTATCACCAATATGCCAAGAACAATTACCTAAACAATTAGAAATACAGGTGTCTTTATTACCATAGTCTCTATGATATAACCACAAAGATGATACAGGGTGTGTTATTTTACACCAGCAATATTGTCCATACTTTTCACCACCTTTTACTAATTTTTCTTCACCTTGGTTACTTGTGTATGTGCTTTTGGTTTCTGTAAGAAAAGTTGCAGAAAGTTTTTTATCTAGGCAGGCGCTTATTCCACTAATGCGGCCATATGGAAATTGTGTCCACCAAGTATTAACTGATTTATCTACCCCGTGGGATAATTCTGGAATACTAGGATCTAATATGATTGCAACAGAATCATTTTGTAAACATATAGTTGTGCCAGCACATATTGGTGTTGAAATTATAACAATCATTGTAAATATATTTATATTTTTCATTGTTTGCCCCTGTTTCCAAAACTTAAATACCGCCAGAAAATCAGGCGGTTGGAGGCTCAAAACAATTCAAATAGGAAATTGCGTGCTTATTCAATATATTCGCAACCCTCCAACCAAGGTTGGAGTATTTTACGTCCGATTATTCAGACGCCTATTTGTAAGGGTTTTGAGTCCCATCAGAAAAACTCTTTCTGACAAGGTGTATTCTAGCAAAAAATTATAATTATGTAAATAAATAAAAAACGTCGCCGGGGCGACGTTTGTGTTCTTATAATGTTTTTCCGATTGCGATGGCGGTGTCGCACATACGGTTCGAAAATCCCCATTCGTTATCATACCATGCGGTAATGTGAACCAAATGTTCGTCTATCACACGTGTTTGTGTCGCATCAAAAATAGAACTGTGTTTGTCGTTCATGAAATCTATTGAAACCAATGGTTTGTCATTGTATCCCAATATTTCCGATTGTGCCGCCAATATTGATTTGTTTATATTTTCAATTGTTGCACGTTTGTTTACATTTAATGCCAATTCGACAACTGATACGTCTGGGGTTGGAACGCGAATTGCAATTCCGTCCATTTTGCCCGCCAATTTTGGCAATACCAATCCAATTGCCTTGGCAGCGCCAGTCGATGTCGGAATCATTGATAAATTTGCAGCGCGCGCGCGACGAAAGTCTTTGTGGTTTTTATCCAGTAATTGTTGGTCGCCGGTGTATGCGTGGACGGTCGTCATCCATCCGTTTATAATTCCGAATTTTTTATCAATAACATTTAATACCGGTGCCAGGCAATTTGTTGTGCATGATGCGTTTGAAATGATTAAATCTTTCTTGGTTATTTTATTATCGTTAACACCGAATACGATTGTTTTGTCTGCGCCAACGGATGGTGCAGAAACCAAGACACGCTTTGCGCCACAATCAATATGAACGCGTGCTTTGTCTGCCGCGGTAAATATGCCGGTGCATTCCATTACAATATCAATTTTTAATTGCTTCCATGGTAATTTACTTGGGTCACGTTCGGAAAGGCTTTTAATTTTCTGACCGCCGACCAAGATATAGTCGCCGTCAATTTTTACATCCATATCCAATTTTCCATGGACAGAATCGTATTGTAATAAAAACGCATTTTGTTCAATTGGCATTAAATCATTAACCGCGACAAATTCAATGTCTTTGCGTCCCGATTCCAATGCCGCGCGTAAAACCAATCGTCCGATACGTCCAAAGCCATTTATGGCAACACGAATTTTTTTCATATGATGTTCCTTTCCTTGGTTGTTTATAAACATATTCTATCACGAAAGATAAAAAAATACAGCCTGAATTTTTTCAGGGTTTGCGCTTGCAAATGTGCACGTGTGATTTATAATGCCAATATGAAATACAGTTCAATTATTATTGCGGGACCAACCGCATCTGGGAAATCTGGGTTTGCACATGAATTGGCAAAGCAGATTAATGGCGCAATTATTAACGCAGACAGTGTCCAAATATATCGCGGAATTGAAAATATATCGGCGTCGCCATTTGCCGGAAAGACCGAGCCTTTTAATGAAATTGATGGTGTGCCGTATAAACTGTTTTCGATGTTTCCATTAAATGAACATATCAGTGTTGCAGAATACCTGAAATTTGCACAACGTGCGTATTATGAAGTCTTGGCAATGGGGCGCGTGCCAATCTTTGTTGGTGGTACGGGATATTACATAGATGTTCTGGTTAACGGTATTTCACAAATTCCAGAAATTGATGAAGATATTCGTAATCGTGCACGCGAAATTGTCGATAAAGAATTTAATGCGGCAAAACAATTATTGCCTGCGGATTTCAAACCAACCGATCCGCAACGTACTGCGCGTGCATTGGAAGTATTCTTGCAAACAGGAATTCATTTAAATGAATGGCAAAAGAAACCACGCGTTGGTGCGATTGCTCAAAATGCAATGCGTATTTTAATTATGCCAGATCGCGAAGAACTTTTGACACGTATTTCATCGCGTATCCCAGAAATGATAGATGGTGGTGCGATTAATGAAGCACGCAATATTATTAAAAATAATCTTGATTCATCGCGCGCAATAGGTGCAGACCAGATTTGTGAAATGCTGCGCGGATTTATGTCGCAAGAAGAGGCAATTGAAAACTGGACTACAAAGACAAATCAATATGCGAAACGTCAACGCACATGGTTCAAAAATCAATATAATCCAGATTATCAAATATTACGCGCCCCAAAATCCGAAGATATAGAGCGCGTAATCGAATTATTAAAATAAAATTATTTTTCGATTGTATTTACAGAAACGCAAACGGTCAAGTTATGTTGTTTCATAATTATCTTGTGAATGCGTTCCATTTTTTTGCGAGCTTTTTCTTCTTCGTCTGGGCTTAAAAATGGTTTTTTATCTTTTTTAGGTTTTACAGGTTCTTCTTCTACTTGATTTGTTGGGTCTACTTGATTAATGCGTTTGCGTGGTCGTTTTGTGGTTGGTGCGTTTTGTTGTTTGTCAGAAACAATTGGCTTTTGTTTGTGATGAATAAAATATTTTTCATCGTATAATTCGCTATATAATTTATTGGCAATTTCTGATATTTCCAAAGCATTATCTTTGCGTGCAACGAAATGTACAATGTAATTACATATATCTTTGATCAAGACACGTAAAAAACGTGGGTGTGAATAAAGCGGGTTATCCACAGGCAACATGCGCAAGAATATTTTTGTTTTGAATTTTATAAAATCTTCGCATTTTTGTGAATATTGAACAAGCTCGCGCCATGATTCTTTGAATTCGTCAATTGTTTTATAGGATACACCAAATTCAGAAAAGAAAAGTTCATTTGCAATAAAATCTTTGTATGTTGGGTATATTTTATTCGCCAATATTCGTATTTCTGCATTTAATTTCTGTGTTTGTTCGTCTTTTGCCATATTAAAGCCTTTTGTTAATTTTGATTATAATATAATACAAAAAACAAAATTGTCAATATTTTATTTGCGGTTGCAAAAAAGCAAAAAAATGGCTAAGTTATTGATATGTTTAATAATGGCGATATTGTAAAGGTTTTAATTCCAAATGTTATAAATACGGGATACGATTACCGCCTTGATTGTTCGGCGGAAATTGGCGATTTTGTGCGTGTTTCGGTAATGAATCGTCAATATATTGGTGTTATTGTTGGGGCGGGGGACAGCAATTTGGCGCCTGAAAAAATTAAATCGATAATTTCATTATGTAATATCGGCAAAATGTCCAAGGATGATATTGATTGGATATACAAGATGTCGCAATGGACACTGATGGCGCCGGGTGCGGTGTTGCGATTGATTATTAATGTGCCGGACGCCTTTGATGCGCCAAAGACCGAACAATTATATATCTACAATTTCGATACAAAGTCAAAGATGACAGATTCGCGCCAGGCGGTTGCAGATGCGTTTCAATCTAATGATAACGATGCGATGTCGGTTAACGATATAATTAATATTGCGCATGTCAGTAATGCTGTCGTGAAAACGATGATAAAGAACGAAATTCTGGTTCCAACTGTTGCGCGCGAAATTGTTGATAATCGTTTTCAATATAAATATTTTGATACAAATACGGTGATTTTAAACCCAGAACAACAATCGGCGGCGGATAAAATTGCAGATGCGATAGATGCAGGTGGTTTTTCTGTCTATTTATTGGACGGCATTACCGGTTCTGGCAAGACCCAGGTTTATTTTGACAGTGCACTGCGTGCATATAATGCGGGGAAATCTGTATTGTTGATGATGCCGGAAATTGCATTAACCGCGCAATTTATGGACAGGTTTGAAAAGCGTTTTGGTGCACCTCCTGTCGTATGGCACAGTAATTTAACGTCCGCGCGTCGGCGCGATATATGGCGCGGTGTTGCGCGTGGTGATATTCGTATTGTTGTTGGAACACGCAGTGCGTTATTCCTGCCGTGGCAAAATTTGGGATTAATCGTTGTTGATGAAGAACATGATACGTCCTATAAACAGGAAGATATGGGAAATTATCATGCACGTGATATGGCGATTTTGCGTGCAAAGATTGCTGGATTTCCGGTTATATTGGCGTCGGCAACACCGTCAACGGAAACAATGCATAATGTTGCAATGGGAAAATATAATCGTCTGCGTTTGACATCACGATTTGGTGGTGCACAAATGCCAAAGATTGAAACAATCGATATGCGAAATAATCGACCTGAATCATACAAGATTGGCGATGATGAATTTACTGGAAATCTTTCGGCACAATTATGCGCGGAAATTACAAAAACACTGGATGATAAAAAGCAGGTTATGTTATTCATAAATCGTCGTGGGTTTGCGCCGATTGTGCAATGTAAAAAATGTGGTTGGGTTGCCGAATGTCCAGACTGTTCAATGGCGTTAAATTATCACAAGCATATAAATAAATTAGTGTGTCATATGTGTGGTCATATGGAAAATGTTCCGACGGTATGTCCGCAATGTAAAAATAATGTTTCAACGCGCGGGGCAGGATTGGAAAAAATCGAACAGGAAATAAATGCAAAATTTCCAAATGCACGAACTGCGCTGGTATCATCTGATACAATTATGTCGCGCCAGGCATTGGAACGATTGGTGCATAAAATGGAAAATGGCAAAATCGACATAATTATCGGAACGCAAATTTTGGCGAAGGGTCATCATTTCCCAAACCTGACCTTGGTGGGTGTTGTTGATGCAGATATGGGATTGTTCGGGACAGATTTTCGTGCCGGCGAACATACGTTTCAACAATTATTCCAGGTTGCCGGTCGTGCCGGTCGTGGTGAATTTCCGGGGCGTGTATTATTGCAGACTTACCAGCCCGAACATCCGGTAATACGTGCAATTTGTGCGGGCGACCGTGATGAATTTATGGCATCCGACATGGAATCACGACGTGCGGCGCAAATGCCACCGTTCGGACAATTAATTGCGGTTATTGTGGAATCAGATAAAGAAATAACATTGAAAAAATATTGTGATGCACTAAGCGCGTCTGCGCCGCAATTAAACGGTGGTCGTATAATGGGACCGATTGCGGCACAAATATATCAAATACGAAATTGGTATCGTATGCGATTCTTGGTATCTGGTTCGGCGCGTGCAAATTTACAACCGATTGTTCGTGATTGGATATCGCGTGTTAAACAGCCTGCAAATGTTCGAATTAAAATCGACGTCAATCCCCAGAATTTTATGTAAAATTAATCGGGTTGAATCGATCCATATAGAGAACTTTTGATTTGTGAAAAGCCATCTGCACAACCATTCCCAAAAAAATAGGAAGAACAATATTTTGAGCAATCTTCTACAGAATTAAATTTAAAATTAAATACCCATTGTGAAGATACAGGATGGGTTATTTTACACCAACAATATTGCCCATGTTTTTCGCCACCACTAATAGGCCGAACGATTCCATCTGGATATGTTTCTTCTAATTCTGCGATTGTATCGCCTTTTTTATTATTTTCACCTGTATTTATGCATGCTCTGACCCCCTGAATTATTCCTCCGTATGACAATGTTGCAGACCATGTGCTGTTTTGATTGTTTCCTGTCGCCGATGCAGAAACATTCGGATCCAGAATTACATTTACAGAATTTTGTGCAACACACATTGTTATCGATTCAGACAATGCCGGCATCGTTATTAAACACATAATTATCATAAATAATTTTTTCATAACTTTT
>CAMOXB010000122.1 GCA_946628805.1 uncultured Pseudomonadota bacterium | reverse complement strand
CTTGGAAATTTTTATGCTGCGCAAACTTATGCGCACCAAACACACCCAATGTTGCACACAAAATTATCAGACGCGCATTATGCGAATCAAACCAAGAACAATCATTTTTCGAACTAATTGCATTTTTTGATGATTTCATTTTTAATCTCTCCTTTCAAAAAGCATTTTATCATAAAATCGCTTATAAAAAAAGCCTTTTTAACCCAAAGATTATGTATAGTTCACAAAAAGCGCCTATTTTTAGCCAAAAAACACAGCAAAAATCGCAGAAATCCGCCATTTTTTCGCTTAAAACCGCAAAATTCAGCAATTTTAACAAATAAAACAAATCGATTTATGGCATAACGACCATACAATCCAATAACACTGTAAAATTTAATTAATGAAAAAGGGCGTAAATTAATAAAAAAGCATATTTTCATAAATCGTTTTTTATAAACAAAAGAAAAAATTATTTTTAAGTAAAAACAAAAAGTTAAAAAATTTTTGTAATAAAATAATTTAAGAAAAAAATTCTTTTCTAAAAAAATCAAAACCAAAATAAAAAACAAACATATATTCGGCACCACCAAAATTACAAATCTTTATATTATGTACAGTTTAACAAAATGAGCGTCAGCGAACATGTTAAACTATACATAATATACATTATGCGCCTTTTATATAAATATAAAAATGGCTATACCCCGCGGTTTTCTGGGCTTTTATAAAAAGGAAGGCATGATGAAAATAATTTTTTTAATAATTATCAAAAATTATCCGAATAAAATAATACAGATACGTATTATTCTTTATCCAAAATCCATAAAATGGATTTTATTATTTTTGTTTTTTATATATAAAATTTTAAGATTTATATTCTAATCTGCCCTAATATGCAGAAAACCGCCCTTTTCGGCGGTTTTCGTTTAATATAATAAACAAATCAAAATATGGTAATTATTTGATTTTTGCTGCTTTTTTGGCAACTTTTGCAACCTTGATAACTTTTTTACCAACAGTTTCTTTCAATGTTTTGATACCTTTTGCCAATTCGGCTTCTTCGGCTGGACCGATTTTTTCAGCCTTTAAGGTACTGCAACAATGCGGGCATTTTGTTGCCAGCTTGCTGACTGATTGTTGGCAGTACGGGCATGTACGTGTCGTAACAGGTGCTTTTGCACGTGCCGCATTTGCGATTTTAACAATAATAAATACAGCAAACATTGTTATCAAGAAACTGATTACCGTATTTAAAAAAGTCCCCAAATTCAATGTAGTAGCCCCGGCTGCGGCGGCTTCTGCCATTGTGTTATAGTGTGCACCTTCGGCGCCACCACCCAAAACAAAGAACCATTGTGAAAAATCAATTCCACCAACCAACATCCCAACTGGTGGCATAATAATATCTTTAACCAACGAATTAACAACGCCAGTCATCACAGACCCAACGATAATACCAACAGCCATATCGATTGCGCTGCCTTTGTTAATAAATGCTTTGAATTCAGATAAAAGTTTCATTTCGTTTCTCCTTTGTTATTATGTTGTTCAATTGCATTTAAAACTTTATTTAATGTTTTATGAATATTTTCATCACGGGTTTCGACCATAATGTCAGCTTTGGCATATGTATCATATCGTTCATTTATCAATTGTGCCAATATTTGACGTGAATCTGTATTTAATAATTGCGGACGCGTATGACGAAAATTTGTCCTTTTTACAAGCAGTTCCAAGTCAGCTTTCAACCAAATTGTTAACGCTTTTTCCAGAACGATTTGCCGCACCGCCGGGGTGATAAAAGCGCCTTCGCCAGTGGATATAACCTTTACCATTGGGGGGGTATCGATTATACGTTCGATAACTTTTTCTTCGACACGACGAAATTCCTGTTCGCCATACATTGAAAATATATCAACAACACTGCAACCCGCAGCCTTTTCAATTTCTTTATCAGAATCAACGAACGGAATCCCCAGATTACGGGCCAATGCACGACCAACACTGGTCTTGCCCGCCCCCATCAAACCAACCATAACAATAGGCTTGGTTAAATTTATCTGCTTTTTATTTCTCATACGGGGTATTTTATATAAAAAGAAAAAATAAGACAATAAAAATTTCAAACAATATAAAAATATGATATAATAAGAATATAACCAAGAGAGAGAAACCATGAAATCAAAATTATTTATATCATGTATCGCCCTGCTTTCGGCATTAAATTCTGCAAATGCAGCCGGTATTTATGACAACAATATTGCGGCATTAAATATTAATATGTTGACAGATACATTTATGTCTTATACGAATTATGGCACAAAAATGTCGGATTTATTCGCACCACATACTATAATGTATGGAACGATGGACAGACTGGACGAATACGGCGATGATGGTTCGACAATTGAAACATATTATTCACCAAACAACACACGACACAGTGATTATTTCATCGATAATGTTTGGGTAAACGCGAACCATATAAACGAAAGTATGCATTATGGTAATAATATATCCCAACATGGTCGATTTAACCTGGCAACCGTTGGTGCAACAACAAAGTCTTTTGATTTGAAATATGGCAATATTGCATTTGGTGGTTTTGCATCATATATCAATACAAAAATGCCAGGCGTTCGTTCAAACGGCGATGTGGTTGGCATATTTGCAAAATATAAATACACAATGTTTGACGCGACAGCATTGG
>CAMOXB010000121.1 GCA_946628805.1 uncultured Pseudomonadota bacterium | reverse complement strand
TTTCTTCGGTAAATACCGGCATGATTGCTTTTCTGTCGTTGCGTTGCGAATAACCAAATGTGTCATCCATATAAAGGTCTTCGCATTTGACGTTACGATATACAACCTTTTTCGCATCTTTCATTGAACGAATATCTTCGTTAAATTCTTTGCCTTTTTCATTATAGTAATAAACGCAATCACTACCAACCTGGCGATAACGAACGTTTGTTTTATAATAATCATAGCCCGAACATCCGGCAATTAATACAAAACCTAATAAAGACAAAATAACTTTTTTCATTTACAACACCTTTTGTTTTTGATTTTATACCTTGATTGTTGCACAAATTTTTCCGTTGTCAAGTCTTATATTTAATAACAAATCTCTATCTTTTATGATATAATATCATATTATAGGAAGAAAAACAATGCACTATTCTGAATTTGGATTATCAAACACAAAAACATTATTAAAACGCGCCATGCGTGATGGGTATGCGGTGCCTGCATTTAATTTTTATAATATGGAAACATTGATGGCAATATTGCGCGCCGCCGAAATAACACAAAGCCCGATTATTCTGGCTGTATCAGAAAGCGCATTGAAATATATGACCGGTGATATTTTAATGGGTATGATACGCGGCGCAAAATACAAACGCGGACAAATTGCCCTGCACCTTGATCACGGACACAGTTTTGAAATATGCAAATACGCATGTGATTTGGGATTTTCATCGGTTATGTTTGACGGTTCAAATCTGCCACTGGATAAAAACATATCTGAATCGAAACGAATCGCACAACACGTTCATAAATTCAACGTATCATTGGAAACAGAATTGGGTGTATTAAGTGGCATTGAAGACGAAAACACAAAATCAAAATCGCATTTATATACCGACCCAAATATTGTTAAAGATTTTGTAAAACAAACCGACACTGATTCTTTGGCTATTTCGATTGGAACATCGCATGGTGCATATAAAAGAAAAAGCGCAAATGAATCATTGCGCTTTGATATTTTGGAACAAATTGCAAATAATATTCCGAACACACCATTGGTATTACATGGGGCATCATCAATACCGCAAAAGTATGTAAATACAATAAATAAATTTGGTGGCGATATTAAAAACGCACGCGGAATTTCCCCATCACAAATTCGACGCGCAATATCAATGCATATTGCAAAAGTCAACGTCGATTCCGATTCGCGACTTGCATTTACATCCGCCGTTCGAAAA
This sequence comes from uncultured Pseudomonadota bacterium, assembly GCA_946628805.1. Taxonomy (GTDB): domain Bacteria; phylum Pseudomonadota; class Alphaproteobacteria; order Rs-D84; family Rs-D84; genus Enterousia. Next base: position 4,171 of record CAMOXB010000121.1, on the reverse strand, counting down.
GCAATGGCAAACAATCCTGAAAATTTTGATCCGCGTCAATATTTAGCCACAGGCATGGACGAAATTACCAAAAATTGTATTGATGAAATTCAAAACATTATGGGTTCTGGGTATAAAATAAATTAGAATTGTGCGGATGCGCAGTCGTCGACGAAAAACGAACAAAAAAACGGCGCAGGTGCGCTGTAAAAAATAAATTAAAATGATGAAGATGCGAAGTTGTCGGTGAAAAACAAAAAAAACGGTGCAGATGCGCCGTTTTTATTAAGTGAAGTGTACAAAACGTACATGAACGCAATAAAAACAAGCAAATGCCCGTTTTTTTCGTTTTTTTATTTTGCACGTTCAACGTATTCCAATGTTTCCGTATTCACAACAATCTTTTCGCCTTGTTCAATAAATGTTGGAACTTGAACACGAACACCGTTATCCAAAATCGCGGGTTTACCACCACTGCTGGTTGCGGTTTGACCTTTCAATGCAGGTTCTGTTTCTTCAACGGTCGCAACAACGGTCGTTGGCAATGTGATTGATACTGGGTCACATTCGACAAAGTTGGCTTTGACCATCATTTCTGGGGCCAAGAATTTCATTTGTTCACCCAACGATTCGTTTGGCATTGTGAATTGTTCATAATCGTTCAGATTCATAAAGAACGCATCTGTGCCGTCTGAATACAAATATTGACAATCGATATCTTCGACCATCAATTTTTCAACCTTGTCTTCGGCGCGCCAACGATCGCCACCTTTGTTGCCCGAATCAATATCGCGCAAATCAGCCTGGACAAACGCACCGCCCTTGCCAGGTTTTACTTTTGTAATTGATGTTACCGAATAACGTTTGCCGTTATGGGAAATAACCCAACCCACACGCATATCATTTGCAATATAAGATGCCATTTAAATACCCCTTGGTTTAATTTTTACGACATAAGAATATAATAAACTTTGCGCGTTCGCAACAAAAAATGGTGGAAAAACCACCACAAAAAACAACTAAATAAAAATAAATTAAAATGATTAAGATGCGAAGTTGTCGGCAAGTGCAGTGTAGTGAACCTACATAAACGCGCCGACAACCCGCAGATTTATTATTTTTATTTATTTTCTACATACGCATTGGCATCAATACGAACAATGCATCTGTATCTTTTTCTGTCGATTTGATAATCGTTGGTGATAATGGTTCTTGCATTTCAATTTGGAATTTATCACCTTCGACCTGACCTGCAACATCCAGCAAGAATTTAACATTGAAATTAATTGTAAATGTTGTATCGCCATTATATTCGATATCTAATTCTTGGGTTGCTGTTCCTGCATCTGGACTGGATGCACTGATTACCAATTTGTTCATTGAAAATGCCAATTGAACAGATTTTGTTTTATCAACACTGGCAACAGAAACCAAATCAACCGCATTAACAAATTGTTTACGATCCAATATCGCAATTTTATCATTGCCCTTTGGAATAACAACGCGATAGTTTGGATATTGCGCATCAACCAATTTGCTGGTCAATGTTGCAGCCCCGACTGTAAAACGTGCCTTGGTATCCGATAATTCAACCAAAACGTCATCAACATTGGCATCTTCTAATAATTTAGACAATTCACCAATCACACGACGTGGAATAATAACAGATGGCATACCATTTGTTCCGTTTGGTGCATCAATTGCACACAATGCCATACGCTGGGCATCTGTCGCAACGGCAGTCAATTTACCAGTATCTTCAGATATATGGAAATATATACCGCCCAAGTGATAACGAACATCGTCTGTTGGAATTGCAAATTTTGTTTGATTAATCAAATGAGCCAAATCACCAGTTGTCATTTGGAATTTCGTGCTTAAATTACCACCTGCCATAACTGGGAAATTTTCCGCAGGCAATGTTGGCAAATGGAAAACTGCACGTCCACTGGATACAACCAATTTATCCCCAGATTGCTTAAAACTGATTTCTGCATCGTCTGGCAATTTACGTACAATATCATATAACATTTGAACCGGCACAGTCGTTTTACCAGCCAATGTAATATCAGCCGCAACATGTTCAACCAATTCCAAATCTACATTTGTTGCAGATAAAATCAAATCATCTGCTACTTCGATTTTAACATTAACCAATATAGGCAAAGTTGCACGTTTTTCAACGATAGACTGCATATGCCCCAGCGCACGTATTAAAACCTGACGAAACACTGAAAATTCCATAATTTGCTCCTGTTCTTTCTTATTTTCATTATTTTCCTTTATCAGAGTTTACCAAAAAACACCGATTCGGTGCAAGAGCAAATCTTACAAAAAAACATAAAATATTTTGTTTTGACAAAAATACGCAAAAACGACTATTTTTCCAGCAACTTTTCCAATTTATTGCGGATTTTTTTAACGTCATCATATTTCTTGATATTGCCCTTTTCTGCAAAAGATATATCACCAGTTTCTTCGGACACAACCAAAACCACCGATTTCGACATTTCAGACATCCCCAATGCCGCACGATGACGTGTTCCATATTTCCATTGCAATTGATTCTGGGACAAAGGCAATATCGCACCTGCATATTGAATTTTATTATCAGCAATTATAACCGCCCCATCATGCAATGGTGTTTTATTAAAGAATATTGTTAACAATAATTCACTGGATATAATTGCATCTATTTTTGTGCCATATCTTTCAATAACACCATCATCAACATCTTGTGGGAACACAATTAATGCGCCGGTATGTTTTTCCGACATATAATTTACAGCCTTGATAATTTCATCAACTGACTTTTGTGTTTTTGATGAGTTTTTGACATCTTGTCTGAAAGCATAAACAATATTTTTCCATCCCTTGATATTTCCCATTAATGCCAAGAATTTTCTTAATTCTGGTTGAAAAATAACAATTAACGCAACCGACATAAACAAAGCCAACCAATGCAAGAATCGTCCCAACAAATATAAATGCATCATTGGTAAAACATAACTGACCGCCCATATCGCACCAAGTCCAAACAAACCACGAACCAGCTTTTCAGATGACGTATTTTTTATAAAACTTACATAAAAAGCATAAACGACAATCGCGATTATAATAACCTGGATAATATTCAACCAATTAAACATCTTATTTCTCCGTAAATAATGAATTAGAAAGAATCTGGACAGGTTGTCTTAACCAATCTGGATCTTCAAATTTTTTTTGTGCGCCTTTTTCTTTGGCTGTTTTATACGGATTATCATCAGCCAGCCAGCCTTCTAATAAATCGCCCGCCAAAACCCCTGCGATAACACCGCCAGCAATACTTAATCCCCCGGTTAACGGCGATAATAACAAACCAATTCCAACCGCAGATCCAACCTTGCCTGCAACGGCTGCACCACTGACTTTGAAATCTGGTTCTGCCAAATTACCGGTTATCTGCATCGCATTAACCAAATTACCAGACAGCGATAATTTTAATCCCCTGACCGGAACAGTCGCCAACGATAATTGTATTGTTTCTTTGCCTAAATCCAAAGTTCCCGCCAAACGCATATTTATAACACGCGTTTCGACTGCGACACCCGTCTGGGTTTCAATCAAACCGTCCCTTAAAATAACATTTACGACCGCGCCGTCAATTTGAATCATATCGCGTTTGTTACCTGTGAACATATCTTCAACTGAATGACGCAATGTTGTCAGAAAATCACCACCATACATATATTCGACCAAATCGGCATGTGCAAAACCACGATCTGTTGAATACACTAATACTGGCCCCGTTATTGTCTGCATTATTTCTGACATATCTTTACCACGTGCTTTTACAAATAAATCAACATGACATGGTAATCCAGACAAAATATTTTTAACATCAACTTGTTCTATAATGGTGCCAACATATATATTATTACCAACCGCAGCCAATGTCGCATCATACATACCATCTGCATAAATATCAGAAATCAATACCGCATCAACCATACCGTCACCGATTCCAACCTTGATATCAGCATGGGCTTTATGATCTTTTACTTTTAATTTAACATCCATATCAAATAAATCTAATGATCTGTAAACGATAAAATGTTTCATATTTACATTTAAATCAGCATCAATATTATAAAAGAATTCGCCAAACAGGGGCATATTATTGAATATGTGTAATTCGCGATTTGGATGA
>CAMOXB010000120.1 GCA_946628805.1 uncultured Pseudomonadota bacterium | reverse complement strand
TCGCGGATAAAGATGCTTTGTATTTTCAAATAATATTTGTTCTAATTCATCAATTGATAAATTTTTAATTTGTGCCAAAACGCGTGCGGTTTCAATTACAAATGCCGGTTCACATGTTTTGCCGCGATGTGGGATTGGGGCACAATAGGGTGAATCTGTTTCAATAACAATACGGTCGATTGGAATTTTCGAAAATGTTTCACGAACAGATTCGGCGTTCTTGAACGTTAAAATGCCACTGGCAGAAAAATAAAATCCACGATCCAGCATTGTTTTTGCTAAATCCCATGACGACGTAAAACAATGCATAACACCATGATTTTTATCAGTTAAAATTGCCGCCGTATCTTCGTCTGCATCGCGTGTATGTATTGCAACCGGCAAATCGTGTTCGCGTGCAATTTCCAGTTGTTGTTCGAACAATTTAATCTGGTTTTCGCGTGTTTGTAAATCATAATGATAATCCAGACCAATTTCGCCAACACCAATAACATACGGATTGTTCAAAATATCGTCGGTTAGATATTCGTATGGATTTGTATCAGAATAATCAGGATGAATACCGGTTGTAATAAATATATTATTGTGCGTTTTTGCTATTTCTAATGCAGGCTTTATATCGTTTGGATCGGCTGTTGCACAAACCATTGTGCCAACGCCGGCATTATTGGCGCGCATGATAATTGCATCAACGCCACCATCGTATTCATCGGTTAAATGGCAATGTGTATCTATAAACATTTTTTTATTTCGTTAATAATTTTGAATATTGTTATATCAGGTTTCAGGTTTAATCGATTTATATCAGATATTGCCTGGTTCGCAATTGGATATATATCCGCCATATTTAATGATGCAATCGCATCCAGCACAATGCCATAAAGGGCAGGGTTGGCGGAAATTTTTACCGCAACATCCATGATATCGCTGGCATTTGCACGTTTGCTGTGTATTACATCTAATAATTCTTGATAAATAATATCGCCACCGGTCGCTTTCAGATTTGCGATTTTTCCGAAACTGCCGTTGGAAAGTTTTAATATTTCATCGCTTATTTCTTCGTCGCCCATAAAACGGACACATAATTCGCGCAATTCAGACATACTTAACGGGTGCATTTTTTCAACGCGTGCGCGTGAACGAACGGTTGGCAAAACCGCCGATAATTGATGGGCCACTAATAAAAACAGTGTTTGTGCCGGTGGTTCTTCCAACAATTTCAAGATTGCGTTTTCTGCGGCAACGGTCAATTCATCAACTGCATCAATTAAAACGACACGCCATTGCCCAGACATTGATGACATCTGCATACGTTCAATCATATTGCGCACGGTGTTAACCGAAATGTTTTTTGCATCGGCTTTGATATTTCCGCGGTCGTCCAGATTATGCGCTAAATCAATTATAAAGAAATCACCAACATTGCCATAAACAGACTTTGCAATTTTATACGCCAATGTCGCTTTGCCAATACCGCGCGGACCACAGAACATCCATACCGGATGAATTGGATGATTTTCGCGATCGTTCCACGCGTCCATAAATGTTTTCAATGTGTCGTGATGTCCAACCAAATATTCGTTGTCCATTGGATGTGGAAATTCGAACAAGACTTCTTTCTTTCGTATTGCCATATTATTTGCCCCCCAACATCACAGAAATATTTTTAATCACACGACCAATAAATTGAATCTTGCGGACGCGATTCTTGGCAACCAAGGGATAGCGTTTAACAATATCGCCGTTCTTTTCAATTACAACTTCGCCGATTTTTTGACCGGCTTTTATTGGTGCAGAAATAGGTTCTTCGAAACGTGCCATAACACGAATATTTTTTAATGAATAATCTTTTGGCAAAGTAATCGCAACATTTTCATTAACGGTTGCTTCAACCGTTGGATAACGACCATACCATACAGGAACGGTTGTTAATACGTCGCCTGCATGAAAGAATACTTTTGTTTGTGTTGTTTTGTATCCATGGTTTAGCATTTTTTTCATTTCTTCGGCTAACGCATCATGTCCACGACCATGAAAGCCATTAATAACACCAATCAATCGACGACCGCCGATTTTCGAACTGGCAACCATACCATATCCACCGTCGTCAGTATGCCCAGTTTTCAAACCGTCTGCGCCCGGCATCAAGAATAACAATTTATTATAATTTAATGTATGTGTGCGATTCCAATCGCGACACCAATCAGTCTTGGCATCATCAAATTCAAATCTTTTTGTTGCGAACATCGGATACATATCAGAATATTCGTTAATAATGTATTTTGCCAATATCCCCAGTTCGCGCGACGTCATTAAATTGTTTTCGTTTGGTAATCCACTGGCATTTCCAAATGTGGATTTTTCCATCCCGATTTCGCGGGCTTTTTTTGTCATTAAATCGGTAAATTTGTTTTCAGATTTTGCAAAATGTTCGGCAACAACGACCGATGCATCACCCGCAGAAAGAACTATGATACCCAAAATTGCATCACGCACAGTTATTTTTTGACCGGAAACCAGGCACATCTTGCTGGCTGGATACCAAAGTGGATTTTTATAGTCGGCATTTTCAGAAACGCTTAACACGTCGTCCATTTTCAAATCGCCGGATTTAATCGCATCAAACAATACGGTTAATGTCATTAATTTTAACATTGGCATCACAAACCCAAACATAGGAATATCCTAATAAATCATCATATGAAAGAGAATCATGATCATATACTTTAGTTAATAATATAGGCCACGTTGAGTTCTTGTTTAAATCCAAATCAACATTATCGAAAATTAATAATTCATTCCATACTCCATTTAATCTATTATATTGTTTACTTGTCTCTTTTTGACTTTCACCGCATTGTATTCTCACAAAAGGGTCATTTGTCCCACTTGAATCTCCGCTTTCTAAATATCTACTCATATAAACAGCAACCACTAAAGTATACATATCTTTCAATTTAGGTTGCAATCCTAAAGCTTCAGCGCTATTATCATTATTGATATTTTCTAAGTCTAATATGAGATTATCATCAAAATCATTTAGGTCAACTTTATCTTTTTCTTCGTTTCTATATAATACTATTTTAGTTTTTATTATACCACTTTCGACACAATCATCAAGATTTTTATAACAAGGTTCAGGAAATAATTTAATTATCATTATTTGATCATTTAGATAAAAAGAACCAGCGGGGATTCTTTGGTAACATACTGGCTGTCCTTTAGGATTGAGGAGATAGAAAAATATATCGGGTAAATCATCCTTATCGGTGACTAAGGAATGAATTTCCATATTCAAAGATTGATTCACTTCTATACATTGTTTACTTGTCTTTTTTTTGGGGAATAAAATATAATTATCTTGACAAGTAACTTTTAAAGAATATTCGCTGTATTTAGTAGGTAAGTAATATGCACTAAATAACTTCATTTTCATTGACCAATGAATATTTCTTCCTAATTCATTTGTGAAATTAATTTCTTCTTGGGTCATATTTGTTATACTTTTTTCTGGTCTATCTATATCTTGGCATAATATTTTTAGTAAAATTCTCCCATTCCATCTTGATGCTATCATTGGATTATTATTCATTAAATTATTTATTTTTTCTTTTTTATTCGTCGAAGCGCCATAAATGTCTAAAAATCTATAATTTTTATACGAATTATATTTTTCAATAATGTCCTTCAATTCTATTTCAATACTTCCAATCATTTCTGTTTTTGTGCCTTTATCATTATCAGCATCTTTTATTTGCAAAATTATTTTTTGAGTTGGAGAAGGAATATCAACAGGGAAATTTATTATCTGATTAAAATCAGCCCTATCCTTAATGTTCTTGGAAATCTTTGAACGATATATGGCTCCCATGTAATGAATTTCAACTAAAGGATCACATTCCCTATTGACATTTTTGGTGAAATCTGAGCTATCCATTTCTGGAAGTTTTTCAGCTCTTACTATATAAAAACTCAATAATTTATATTTTTTTTGAATTTGAGTAGGGAAAGATATATCTGAAAGTTTATCACTAAGTTTTAATTCGACTCTTGGATCTAAGTCATTTAATACACTGATAGAAAGTTTTAGATATCCTCTAACTTTTGTTAAGTCATCACTTTCTGGATTGGCTAAAGCCAACCAGTGGTTTTTGAGACAATGATATTTCATGCTATAAATATATTGTAAATCGAATTCGCAAATCCCGAAATAATCTTTACGATTTCTTGAATTGGATGAATCGTATACTTCTATTAATATCTTAGAACAATCTAATTGCCTTGTGGATAAATTTGATTTCTCGAAGTAAAAATGCTCATCATAGGTATAGCTTATACAACTATTCTTTACTGCTGGAGTTCGCTTTGATTCTCCAAAGCATGTAAGTTTAATCATTGGCTTTGGAAGTTTATCGACTATTTTTTGTTCTATGCCTTGAACTTCTTCTATTAGGACATGAATAGTATAATCTCCCTTTCTCATTATTGCTATGTCATTCCCATTTTCTTTTGGTATTTCATCACTTTTAGACATTTTTTATTTTGTATATATTTATATTTATTTAAAGATTCTTTAATTTCAAAAAAATATAAATTTATAAATAATCAATATATTTTTAATATTATCATATGGGGATTGGGGATTGGGGATTGGGGATTGGGGATTGGGGATTGGG
>CAMOXB010000119.1 GCA_946628805.1 uncultured Pseudomonadota bacterium | reverse complement strand
TCACCAATACGTGATTCAATTTCGTCCCTGACAAAATCTGTCCAATAACGATATATGTTTTTATTTTGAAATTCACGCGATTGTTTTAACTGCGATGACGCAACACGTGCCGCGTCTAATGTAATATATTTTTGGCGAACCATTTCTGACAATACAATTTTAGCACGTTTGATATTACGTTCTGGGTTTTTCAATGGACTATAAGCCGTTGGTGCTTTTAACATTGCTGCAATCTGGGCAGATTCAGCCAACGACATTTCACGTGCCCCATGACCAAACAGTGCATTTGATGCCGCATCTATTCCACGCATACCACCAACCAAAGATATACGATTCATATATAAATCCAGAATCTGGTTTTTCGAAAAACGGTTTTCCAGCCACATTGATAATATTAATTCCTGGATTTTACGGGAAACTTTCTTTTCACGCGAAAGGAATATATTCTTGGCGGTCTGTTGTGTTATTGTAGAACCACCAGCGGCAAAATGCCCACGAAACAAATTCACAACCATCGCACGAATTGTTCCACGATACGATATTGCCCCATGTTCAAAGAAACGTTTATCTTCGATTGCAACAATTGCCTGCCATACATGTGGGGGCAGATTATCGACAGATACCGCCGCACCCATAATACGTCCGTCTGCACGAATTTCACGACCATTTCGATCAAGGAAAACTATCGCTGGTTCACGTGTTTCATGTAATACCGAATCCAGTGATGGCATTTGTAAAAACACAAACAGCACATATAACCCGCAAATCGCAACAAAAATCAGGAACAAATTCACAAAAAATCCAATCAGGCGCGCCTTGAATGTGCGTGTTTGATTTTGATTCTTTTTGTTTGTATTTTTTTGCACCACGCCCCCCTATTTTATCGCGTTTTCAAAATCATTTTCATCCCAGATTGTTATACCCAGTTTTTGCGCATCGGTTAATTTAGAACCTGCTGCTGCCCCCGCAATAACAATATCTGTTTTCGCAGAAACAGAACCACTGACACGTGCGCCCATGCTTTCCAATATTTCTTTGGCTTCATCGCGGGTATATTTTGACAACGTCCCGGTTAATACAACACGCTTTCCGTTCAAAAGGCTGTTTTCAACGACTTTATTTTCTGGGTTTTTAATATTTACGTATTTCAACAAATTATCCAATGCGTTGACGGCGTGTTCATCATGAAAGAACGATACAATTTCATGCGCCATAACATCACCAATACCGTCAATTTGAATTAATTGTTCGTGTGTTGAATTACGTAACGCGTCCAGATTACCAAATTCGCGCGCCAATATCTTTGCGGTCACTTCGCCAACATCTGGGATTCCAATTGCATAAATCAAACGATGTAAATCAACATTTCTGGCATTTTCAATGGCATTTTTCAAATTAGATACCGATTTATCACCAAAACCGTCCATATCCTTTAATTCATCGCCATGATTTTCAATCAGCGTGAATATATCTGCCGCCTGTTTAACCCAGCCACGATTTGTGAATAATTCAATTTGGCGCGCACCGATGCCTTCGATATCAAACGCGTGGCGCGACACAAAATGTTCCAATTCCCCACGAATCTGCGCCGGACATGACAGCGAATTCACACAACGACGTGCAACTGCACCAGATTCCTGGACAACCGCACCACCACATACCGGACAGGTTGTTGGGAATACAAAAGGCACAGAATCCGCCGCAGGTTCTGCAACCGAAACGATTTGTGGAATAACATCACCCGCACGCTGGACAATAACCTTGTCACCAATTTTTACATTTAATCGCGCGATTTCATCGGCATTATGCAACGTAGCACGCGATACAACAACGCCACCAATATTTATTGGTTCTAATTCAGCCACCGGGGTTAAAACACCGGTTCGTCCAACCTGGATTGTGATATCGTTTAATTTAGTGATTGCGCGCGCCGCCGGGAATTTATATGCAATTTCCCAACGCGGACTGTTCGCACGCGCGCCCATTTGTTCTTGGACGGCGACCGAATTAACCTTTATAACCAGCCCGTCAATATCAAATGGTATTTCATCACGAATTAACATAACATTGTTATAAATATCTTGGACATCCGCGACAGACCCGGCGTGATGCGCCCATTGACGCGTGGTCTTGAATCCCCACGATTCCAGTTTTTCAAAATATTCCGATTGGGTCGCCCATGTGCGCATCGACAAATCGCCATATGTATAACCAAAAGCACTTAATTTACGTGATGCAGTAATTGCCGGGTTTAATTGACGCAGTGAACCCGCCGCGGCATTACGTGGATTTGCAAATTTTTTATCTGATGTTTCATTTAACGCAATAAAGTCTGCGCGCGCCATATATACTTCGCCACGCACTTCAATAATATCTGGATATGTGCCGGATAATTTCTTTGGTATATCTGGTATAGTCAACAAATTCGCGGTAATATCTTCGCCTTCGATTCCGCTGCCACGCGTAAGACCGCGCACCAGAACGCCATTTTCGTATCGCGCCGCAAACGAAAGACCGTCAACCTTTAATTCAACAAACAAATCCTTGGATTCCAATTTATCGAACCAATCGCGAACTTCATCTTCATTAAACACATCAGAAATAGACAACATTGGAACCGTATGCGGATATGATTTGAATTTATTTGATACCGCCGCGCCAACATGTGTCGAAAAGCCGTTAACCGCCAATTCTGGGTATTCTGCCTCGATTTCCAGAACGCGTGATTTTGCATCATCATATGTTGCATCGTCCACAACCGGCGCATCATTTTGATGATATGCAATATCCCACGCATTTAATTTCTTCATTAAATCGGCGTGTTCACTGCGAATAAAAAGGTCTGCGATTTTTGCCATGGTTGGATTATAGAAAATACAAAAATTTAGTGCAAGTTAAAACCGCCATAATGGCGGTTTATTTTTTATCTTAAAAAGAAAGTAATTGTCGAAACAACACGAACACGTTTGTTGATTGATTGTCTTTCATTATCAGACCATGCATCAACCTGGTCGCGCGCAGAAATGCTGAACGTTCCTTGATTTGCAGATTTAATTTTACCCAAACTTGCGTTTGCATCCTTGGCAAATTGTTCGCCTGCTGCACGTGCATTTTTGGTGGCTTCTTCAATCATTTTGATTTTGATATTGTTAAGTCCGTTAAATACATATATTGGCCCGGCATAGTCTTC
>CAMOXB010000118.1 GCA_946628805.1 uncultured Pseudomonadota bacterium | reverse complement strand
CAGATAAGCGAAAGATATGGCAACGATGCAGCATCAACAATTATTTCAACAACTGCGGCAAAAATTGTTATGCGTCAAAACGATCCAGAAACTGCACGTCGATTCTCGCAAATGATTGGTTATAAAAAGACCAAGAAAGTCGAAGAAAAAGATGGCAAAGAAATCGAAACACCAAAAGAAGAATTGCTCTATACCGAATTTGATATTATGCAATTAAAGGCTGGCAAACAATTGGTTATATACCAGGGATGGTATCATCGCCCAATTGAAGCCGACCAAGAATTCCATTTCCTTAACAAAACACCTGTTCAAAAGAAATTACACGAAAAAGTCCTTATGGGCGAATCGACACCACTGCCAGAATTCCTTATCCCGATGCACCACGCAATTATGGGATACGAAGGAACCCCACGTGTTTTAAATCCTAATACCAATGAAATAAAAATATTGGAACCTTTGCATTAATCAATTATAATAACCTTATGCGAAAGATATTGTGTTTTGTATTTTCGTTATATTTGTCTGCGTGCGCAATTACAACACAATCGCGCCTTGATACAATCCAAGATAATTTTGCAAATTCAAATTTTGAAACGACAACCGATTTGGACGCAACAAATCAAAATAATCTGGATTTATTGATAAATGGAACCGCCCTTTTCCACGACGGCAAATACGAACAAAGCGATAAAGTCTTTGAAGAATTTAATAAACGCAATCTTGATGAAACATCAACATCGCTTTCACGTGAAACCGCCGGACTGCTTTTCGGGCAAAGCGTTAATTCATATAAACCATATATGATGGATTCGCTTTTTGTATCATATTACCAGATATGGGATTTATTGGCGATGCACGATTGGGCAAACGCACGCGTTGTTATAAATCAATCATACGAACGCCAGAAAAATATGTCGATTGAATATAAAAAATTAATCGAAGATAATAAAAAACAGATTTCTGAAAATTCTGATGTGCGGGAATTTATTGATAAAAATTCAAACGATTGGTTGGCATTTCGCGATATTATGAATCCTGCATTAATGTATTTGTCTGGGATATATTTCCTTAACGACGGCGATTTTAATAATGCGACGGTTTACCTGAAACGCGCAAGCGGTATGATGCCGGATAATAAATTTATAAAGACTGATTTGGAAATGGCGCAAAAACATATCCGCCCAACAAACACAACATGGCGTTTTACCGAAACAGGATTTGCACCACGACTGCGTGAAGAAAACGCATCGATTTATATATTTGGAATTGGATTGATTCAATTCACGTTCAGCGACGCATATCAAAAACCAAACTATACAATTCCAAAAGATTCAGAAATGTTGGCAAACGTTGATGCAATGTTTATGACCGAATATAACGAATATAAAACAAATGAAATATTGCGCGCATATGCATCGGCAATTGCAAAGACAACCGCACAAACCGTTATATATAATTCTGATTCACAATATGCACCATTGCTGGGTGTGATGTCATCAATATATACCGCCGCATCATCAAATGCCGATGTTCGCACATGGGCAACATTACCCAAATATATCTATGTCGAACGATATAAAAATAAAGACAATACAAATAATTTAATTTACAATCGTGAAATAAATGGAAAAATTATAGATAACAAAACAATTAATTTAACAAAAGGAGAAACCAAATGAAGAAAATAATACCAATGGCGCTTTGCCTGGCACTTTGTGCATGTGGCGGAACACGTGTTGTTGATTTGAACGATAAAGATGACGTTGCAACAATGCAACACGTAATGGAATTGGAATATCGTGATTGGACAAACACCGCCGAAAAGATGACCGAATCAATGATAAAAAGTGGTGTATTAAAATCTGAATCAAAACCAGTTATCGCAATCGCAGATATTATCAACGATACAACACAACGTTTTGATACCGATATATTAACAAAAAAGATTCGCACAACATTGTTGAAATCTGGAACAGCGCAAATTGCGACAAACTTTTCCGGCGAAGATTCAACATCAAACGCGGTTCGCGCACAACGTGGAAACACGGAATACGACCAAAACACAATCGTAAAATCTGGAACATTGGTTGCACCAAATATGTCACTTTCTGGGAAAATGTTGCAGCGTAATTTGAAATTGGAATCCGGATGGTTCTCGGCTGTTGATACACGCGTTGAATATTATCTGCAATTAACATTGACCGATTTGAAAACCGGACTTTCCGTGTGGGAAGATGAACAACCAATCGTCAAAGAAGGCAAATACGCCCCAACATGGTAAAAACATTATAATCCACAAAAACCGCCGCATTGGCGGTTTTTTTAATTTGAATCCGTCAACGCCGTTCCAAGCATATATCCCATCATTCCATCTGACACACATTGACTTGCACAACTTCCACATCCACTACGATATTTACAATATGTCCATAACGACAAAACAGGCTGGATTGTACGACACCAACAATAACCACCATAACGTTCTGAACCTGTAACTAATTTTGTCTCATTATTATTGGTATCTTTTAAATGTGGTTCACCTTGTTTTGAACCTCCTTTATTAAGGCACGCAGAAATACCGTGTATTGTCCCATACGATGATATTGCATACCACACACCAGTTGAATCATTTGCGTTTAATCGCCAAGCAACCGTTGGATCCAACACAACCGCAACCATATCATTTGCAGTGCACATTGTTGTTGCATATGTTGGAATAGTTATCATTGTTAATATTATTAATGCGATTTTTTTCATGTTCATTCTCCATTTTTCCGCTTTCGCCTTGCTACAGCGAGATTTAAGAAAACCGCACTTTCAAAAAGGCGGTTGGAGGTTCAGAACAATTCGAAACGAAATTGTGCGCAT
>CAMOXB010000117.1 GCA_946628805.1 uncultured Pseudomonadota bacterium | reverse complement strand
CGGGATTAAAGGTTCGCAAAACTCGTGCTGTTGTCATCGCATTAAATGATGAAGTCGTTGCACGTGATATCGTTCAAACTGTTCATGCAATTTCGCCACGTATAAAAGTATTTGCGCGTGCGCACAGTCTGAAATCATCGCGTGAATTGTTGCATTTAGGTGTAAAAGCCGCGACCCCAGAAATTATTGAATCTTCTTTTATTATGGGATCTAATGTGATGGCTGGATTAGGACTTTCGAAAGCAAAAATAAATTCTTTAATGAATTATTTGCGTGAAAATGGGTATGAAAATGTTAAAAAGCCTATTGATGTAAAATAATGATTTATATTTGATTTTACGTTTACTAATTGCTATATTTTTGAAAACAGGGGAAATTATGAAAAAGTTTTTAAAATATATAGCAATTATTTTATTTGTCTTTATGGCAGATTTCTTTTCAAAAAAGTATTTATTGGATTTATTGTCTGATAAATATGGCGATATTATTTATAATCCAAATATGGTATGTGGTAAATGTCATATAAATGGCGTGATTGTTTCATGGCGTGATTTAATCGGTGGTGATTATGGATTATCAAATTTATTTAATATTCATTTTGTGTGGAATAGGGGCGTATCATTTTCGGCTTTTAATTTTATGATGCCATTGATTTTAAGCCTTTTGACAGCATTGATTATTTTGTGGCTGATATATTATATGATTAAGAAATCGTGTGATTATGAAAAATTGCCATTGGCATTTATTATTGGTGGTGCAATTGGTAATCTGGTTGATCGTGTTCGATTTGGTGCGGTTGCAGACTTTATACAATGGCATATTGGCGGATTGTGGACTTTTCCTGCGATATTCAATGTTGGTGATGTATTCATTACATTTGGTGTAATATTGTATATTATTAATATGTTCATAAACAGAAAGAAGTGTAAATAAAAGGAAATATTATTATGGTACAGTATATGGATAATAATTCAGGTTTTAATCAATGGAATCGTATTAATACGAATAATAAAAAGCCATCAAAGTTATCTGGCTTTCTGGGCTGGATGATAATGTTCTTGTTGGCATGGTGGCTTATCGGTTTGTTCTTTAGACCACAGGTATCCCAGACAGATGTTTCATCGCCAATTGCTATTGAACAAACAAGTGTTAAAAAACGTAATATTAATTCAGAAAACGTTAATTTAGATGTTGCCGGTTTGCGCATTTCAAACATTGAATTAAACAAGCATAAAAAGGATTCAGCGTCAAATGAACGTGTATTGCTTTTGAATAATGATAATAATTTTGTTGAAATTGGTTTTATATCAAAAGATATTCAAACACCAAATATAAACACAAATTGGGAAATGAAATCTGGTGAAATGCATTGGGATAATCCAAATGTGCATTTTGCACGTGTGTTATCAATTGATGGCTATGTTATAACTGTTTCAGATACAATCAAAAACAAAACAAATCACGAAATCACTGTTGCACCATATATGCAAATTGTTGATAAGGCAGATCAAAAATCATCTGCGGCGGTTGAAGCAGGTGGTGTTGTGTATGCTAATTCAAAATTGGATTATATTAATTGGAATCAATTAAATAAAAAGTCTTTTGCATATTCGTCTGTAAATGCTTCGTTTGGGTTTGCAGAACAATATTGGGAAACAATCGCATCAATTGATGCAAAAGACCAAACAATCAGCGTAAAGAAAAATGGTGATTTGTATATCGCACAAACAAATGTTGCACCGATAAAAATTGCACCAAAATCCAGCATGGAAATAAAAACATATTTGTTTGCAGGCCCACGTCAAAGCGATGTTTTGAATGTCGCATCAAAGAATATTCCAGGAATTGAAAAGACAATGGATTATGGATGGTTTTGGTTCTTTGCCCAGCCAATGTTATGGATGATAAATTGGCTTTACGCATTGGTTGGTAATTATGGTGTTGCGATTATATTGATGACATTGATTTTGCGTATTCTGATATGGCCATTGACACGTAAATCATACGTATCAACAATGGCAATGCAAAAGATGCAGCCAGAATTGCAACGTGTACAAAAGTTATATGCAAATGACAAAGCACGCCTTCAAATGGAAATGATGCGTGTCTATCAGACACATAAAACATCACCAATGTCTGGATGTTTGCCAATGTTGATTCAGATACCAATATTCTTTGCGTTGTACAAGGCATTGTTGATTTCTGTACCAATGCGTTCGGCAAGATTTCTTTGGATATCAGATTTGGCAGCAATGGATCCATATTTCATATTGCCAATATTAATGGGATTAACAATGTGGTTGCAACAGTATTTACAAACACCAAAACAAACAAATTCAAATCCGAATGATATAGCAGCATCAACACAACGTGTAATGAAATGGATGCCTGTGTTGTTTACAGTTATGTTTGCATGGATGCCGGCGGGATTGGTTCTTTATTGGACGGTATCTAATTTATTTGGTATTTTACAGATGTGTATAATCAAAAAAACAACAAAATAAAAATGCCCAAACGGGCATTTTTATTTTATATATTTAAATAAATCCAGCGGTGTTTGAATCCATATGTTTTTTATACCGCAAACATATTTTGTAAATTGAACACACGTAAAACATTTCTTTTTAATAATTTGTTTCGGTTGTGTGTTATATTTAATGAATAGCCATCCATGTTGGCATAGTCGATTTAAATCGCTTTTTGGACGAATAATTTTAACAATTTTATTCATATGAACAAATTGGTATATCACGATATTTTTCGTATTAACAATTATTGGTGCACAGTGTTTATATTTTTTACATAACATCCTGGCAAGTGTTTTATTTGAATAATCTGAAAAGCCAATATATAACATAATCTTTTCCTTACCTTTTATATTCTTTAATCAACCAACCAACCTTTGTTTGACGCGTATTCGCCAATAACGTCCATCGCAGATTTCCAAAGTGATGCAGCACGATTTTCATGATATATATATTGATGTGGTGCACGTTTTTTATCGCCAAATTTTTTAAGAACCGATAATTGTTCATCATTTAATTTTCCGCACAGATAAAGTTTTGTAACAAGGCTTTCGACATCTAATATCTCGCAAGGGCGTTTTATGGATGATGTATTATAATGAAATCCATTTTGGACAGATTTAGAATATAAAAACCAAAACCATAGTTGTTCGGCGTTTTGAAATTTTTCACTTGTTGTTGTTTCATATTTTTTTAATGTTTTTACTGACATTTTTATACTCCTTTTGTTCTGTCATTAAAAAATGTGCATTAGGAATTAATGCACATAAAAATTAGAATAAAAATCGAATAGTGTGAAATTATACAACTGTAAATAGAAAACAAAATCAGAAAACCGATTTGTTTTAAGAATTTACATTTATAATTTCGAATCGCTATATTAAAAAAATCCGCATGTGCGGATTTTTTTAATTAACAACGATTGGTGGGAAACAATCACCACCCGTATCCGGACAGCAATTAAATCCCGCAGCGCCCATATCGGTGTATGTTTCACCGGTACAGCAACCATTTGTATCTGGGGCAGAACCGTCTTCGCATGTTAACACATCGTCAACAGGTACTATCGTTTCAGATTTATTTTCCCATGGATTTTCAATGTTACCTTCGTCATCATATGTTAATCCAAGAACTTCGGTATTATATGCTTTTTTCTGTTCGGCTGTGCCGCCTTGATTAAATGTACCTGTTGTTTGATCAAATGTAAATGTTCCATATTTATTTGCAGCTTGTTGTTTTACATTTTCATTATATGCTGCCTGTTTTGCGTTATTTTTTGCCTGGTAATTTTGTGATTCACAATACATATAAACCGTGCGGTAATCATATCCAGATTTTGCCCAATCGTTGCCAATTGTGACCTTGCCATTTGAATCAGTGGTGCAATATTCACGTAAATCAAATGAACGAACCTGACCAACCCATGAAGCCTTGTCTTCGGCAGGTGCATCGTCAATTTTCTTTAATTCTTCCCATTTGCGACGTGGGTTCGGGCCGTATGTTTCAAATGCACATTTTTTACCAGCATTTTCGTTTTCACCACATGTTACAATTAAATCAACAGGTGAAAATACATTTATACGTGTCCCGGCAGCGATAGAAAATGGTGGAACCGTATTATCAATCGCATCAACCAATAATTTTTGTGTGATTTTATTCCATGTATTAATAACTTCCTGTTTTGCCATTTCGGATGAACGAATTGTCCCAGATTGAACAATTGTGTTATTATCCAAATCGATTTGATTTATAACTGTATCTGCGATTGGTGCAATCATATTAACCGCCGCAGGAACCAAAGATGTTAATATTGGCATAACCATTTGTTCAACATAATCTGTGCTGCCATGACCTGGGACGCCCATACGACCTTGGGCATCCGCGGAATATGGGTCTTGACCATCTTTGAAATTAAATTCGACACCATCTGGACGTATAAATTGATACCATTTAATATTCATGCGACCAAAGGCCTGGTATGGTCCTGGCAAGCTGCCGTCCAGATAGCCCATTAATAAAGTTCCGGTTGGTAATATAATTGTGCGTCCATCGTCTGAAAATACATTGCGATCAACGGTCGCGCGAACGGGAATGCTGTAGTTTTTGTCTGGGTTACATTGTTGTCCGGCTTTGTTGCACCCATAAACACTTGGGTCGGCACGAACTTCGGAAACAATGGTTGCCGGAATTGGTTTAAATTGACGCAATATAAATGTTCGATCATATGGACGTGACGAAACAACGGATTCTGCATCTTGTGCGGAACCACGCAAAGATTTCTTTTCTTCGTCGTTCATCGATGAATCCCAATCGCCAATTAATTTTTGCAACGTTCCACTTCCGTTAATTATATTTCCGTTTTTGTCGCTTAACCAAACAGCTTCTTCGCCAAATGTTCCGTCCGAATTAGGTTTTATCCCCGATTTAGGTGCGTTTAATTGTGGCACAGATAAATTGCGATTGCGAACATTACGATATCCGATATGATCGGAATCTGTTCCAATTTTTGAACCGTCGTCCAAAGATGTTATTATTCCGGTTGTCATATCATAGCGACCGGTTGGATTTGAACAATCTATATCTGAAAATGGGTGGAAATAGTTTGCGCCGCGTTCTGGTTTAATCCATCCGATTTGACGGCCGGATTGATCATATCCAGGAATTGCAAATTCCGAACATTTTTCCGGTTGCAAGATTTCTGGTTCCGGTTCGCGAAATGGGTTTTCAACCGCGATTGTGCGAATTTCTTCCACTGCTTTTTGTTTAATTGGTTCGGGTTCAACAATTGGTTCTTCTTCAATTGGTTCTGGTTCAACAATTGGTTCTGGTTTTTCAATTGGCTTTGGTGCTTTTTCCCAAGAAGAATAAACAACCGAAACAGATTCTGTTTTAATTATATCAGGTTGTGATTCAATATACCAATTTATATTCAATGTGGCATCTGATTGTTTTTGAACATATGTCGGACGATAAACAACCTTTATCATACAAAAGTCCATCAGGTTATCGCATGTATCTGTTGTTGTTATGTCTTCGGATGTGCTATCAATAGATTTAATAACAATTGGTGCGTTAACATTTACGTTAATGTTTTGGCTGGCAGATGTTCCAACTTCGATATCTGTTAATTCTATTTTTTGTGGTTCAACAACAACTGCGACTTTTTCATTTGCATTTTCAGCCACCGGCGCATTGGATTTATGTCCCAATAATAATACCAGTAATATTATAACAACAACAAATGCCGCACCCAATAATATCCATTGGATATGCTTTGGCGTAGAATTTTTAAATTCTATAAATTGTTGTTTTAAATTT
Organism: uncultured Pseudomonadota bacterium; assembly: GCA_946628805.1. Taxonomy (GTDB): domain Bacteria; phylum Pseudomonadota; class Alphaproteobacteria; order Rs-D84; family Rs-D84; genus Enterousia. The sequence goes on along the minus strand of CAMOXB010000117.1, from coordinate 584 downwards.
TTCATCTTTTATTACTGTATTCTTACCACGTGACAACTTGCACCGCTGAATTTCAATAATTGATCACACAGTTTTTGCGCCGTATCAATATCAGCAAGCGGACCAATTCTTAAACGATAAAGACGTGCAGTTGCAGAATCAGATCCTAATTCGCCAACGCCATGTTCATCGACCGCAAAGAATACGCTGTTTTTATATGGTGTCAAAATGCCAACACCATCATCACCGCTGAATCTGGCTAACAAATCTGTCCAGTAATCATTTAATGCCTTGACCGATGTGTCAGATTTTAATTCAATTGCAACACCGGTTTGGTTGCTGGTAATAACAGGGATATTTGTTTGTGGTAAATATGAACCCGCGGTTGGACGTGCCATTGGTGCCATTGGTGCCATTGCCGCGCCAGTATAATCAGCATATCCACCAGTATAGACCGGATTTGGTTGATCGGATATATACATTGGTGTTGCAGAATAATCCATAATGCTTTGATCGATTGCATATTGTTCATCGCCATATGCGATTGCATTCAAAGATTGATTTGCCGCCAATGATTGTGCAACGTTTGCTTCCGCTAATGCCAT
>CAMOXB010000116.1 GCA_946628805.1 uncultured Pseudomonadota bacterium | reverse complement strand
CCAATTTCTAACAATTCGGCTCGCAAACTGCACAGACACCACAACCAAGATTCAAACGCCCCTTGTGGGTGTTTTTATTCAAATAAACTCAAATCACCAAAATCATTATGTTTGGCATTGGGGATTATCTTTATATCGGATTCATTTGCCCATTGTTTTGACAATTCGACCGGCACAACATCATCACGTTCGCCGACCAAGTGTAATTGTTTGACGGCTGGCAATTTATTCATATTCACCGACTTGCTTAATGGTGCATCATTAAAATATTTCGTCCATTGTTCATGATTCAAAACCCCGGCTATTGTAATCCATTTTTCAATTTTTAATTCGGGATTTTGTTCAATTATCAACCCCGAAATCATTGCACCACCGGAATATCCGATAATTGTTATTTTTTTGTTTCCGGCAATTTTCTTTATCGCCCTGGCCTGACTATCGATAATCTTTTGTGAAAAACGTCCATCGGTCCAGTCTGATTCATCGCATTTATCGTTCATTATAAATTGACACGCGCGCGCCATATAGACAACATTTTCCGCACTATCGCGCGTTGCCAAATCCCGAACAAATGTTCCACGCGGTGTTGGATTATTTGTCGGACGTCCATAGGCATCAAAGGAATGACCGTCGCCTTCGATATAAATATGAATATGATTATTTGACGGATTATTTATCTTTTGCCAGGTTGCAAATTGATAATCCCCGCCATCGACCACAGCATACGAAAAATCATTTGGCGCAACCCAATTCGTTCCTGCGCACGACGCCAGCAAAAGCAAAATTAACAATTTTTTCATACATATATATTTACACTTTTATTTATTTGGGTCAATTATGGAAAAGAATTTTTTTTGTGATATAATCGACATCGTCATAAAGACAAACAAAAGGAAACGTTATGAAAATAAAACCATTTGCGGGCGTGCGCCCACCAAAAGAAATCGCCAGCGAAGTTGCTTCGCGTCCATATGATGTTCTGAATTCTGTGGAAGCCAAAGCCGAAGCCGGTGAAAAATCTTTACTGCATATTATTAAACCAGAAATTGATTTTGACCCAATCGCCGACGAACACGAACAAAAAACTTACGACAAAGCGGTTGAAAATTTCAAAAAATGGCAAGACAACGGTTGGCTGGTTCAAGATACCAAAGAAATGTATTATATATATGCCCAAACAATGGACGGTCGCACTCAATACGGTCTGGTTGCCGCGGCAAATGTTGACGATTATATTAACGGCACAATTAAAAAGCACGAATTAACACGCAAAGAAAAAGAAGACGATCGTATGATTCACGTTCGTATCCAAAACGCGAATTTGGAACCTGTGTTCTTTGCATACCCAGACGTCGATGAAATGAACAAATTAGTGTCTGATTGGATTGCAAATCACGAACCAGAATACGACTTTGTCGCGCCAGACGGATTCGGACACACTTTCTGGAAAATTGACGATGATTCTGTTAATGCGCATATTACTGAAATCTTTGCAAAGGTTCCGGCGTTCTATGTTGCCGACGGACATCACCGCACCGCTGCCGCTGCACGTGTTGGAATTGAAAAGCGCGAACAAAATCCAAATCACACCGGAAATGAAGAATACAATTATTTCTTGGCGGTAATATTCCCAGAATCCCAATTGCACGTTATTGACTATAACCGCGTTGTCAAAGATTTGAATGGATTAAGTGAATATGAATTTTTGGCAAAATTAAGTGAATCTTTTGACGTAGTCGAAATGGGTTCGGAAATATATCATCCAAATAAATTGCATAACTTTGCAATGTACCTGGGCGGAAAATGGTATTCGTTAACTGCAAAACCTGGCACATATAATGATAACGACCCAATTGACGTTCTGGACGTGACAGTATTATCAAATCTGGTATTTGATAAAATCTTGAACCTGGGCGATTTGCGCACATCAAAACGAATTGACTTCGTTGGTGGAATTCGTGGCCTGGGCGAATTACAGAAACGCGTAGACAGTGGTGAAATGGCGGTTGCATTTGCCCTTTTCCCAGTCACAATGCGTCAAATCATAGACATTGCCGACACTGGCAATATTATGCCACCAAAGACAACATGGTTTGAACCAAAGTTGCGCAGTGGATTGGTAATTCACAAATTATCATAAAAACACCGCCCATTCGGGCGGTTTATTTTATTTGTTATACCCGAAGCCTTGGCGAATGGTGGCACAGCCGAAAGGACTGGTTCTCCCCCAATGTAGGGGAGTGCCGTCGAAGACGGGAGGGGAGTTCGGTTCTCCCCCAGTGTGGGGGAGAACGGCTCGCTGTAGCGAAGCGAAAGCGGACGGGAGGGGGTTAATTTCCATATGTCGTATCATCGCAGACATAATAAATCATGCCGTCATATTCGATTTTCAGGTAATGTTCTGTGCCGGCGTTCATACGCGTTGGCACTGTCGTCATATTTGCATAAAATATTCCGTCGTCCATACCAACGTTCAGCGACGGCGTGGTTAATTTTGTGCTTTTCAGATATATAACATCATCACCAATATGCAAAATATGTTCATAGCAAATACTTGAACCAATCGGCGCGTGTCCACTGGTGCATTGTTCAATTCCTTGATTGATATTTTCGTTAAATGAATATGTTCCACCAATGCATTTATTATTTTGCACACATTGACGACAACCGTCCATATTTGCGGGTAAATAATAACCCGGTGCGCAGTTGTGAACATTGGGAATAAATGTTGCCGTTATGTTTGCATTATTATTTATCGCGCCTGTAAATCTGACACGACATCCATCCGTTATATCTTCGTCTATTATTGTTTTATACTTATTACCTTGGT
>CAMOXB010000115.1 GCA_946628805.1 uncultured Pseudomonadota bacterium | reverse complement strand
ATGTTCTGGCTGCAGATGCCGCACCAACAATTTCTGATGTACAATCTGTTGACGTTGCAACACACGCATTATCTTTCAAGATATATCCTGTATTACATTTTGTAATATATGCACATGATGCATCAGACGTATCATTTGTATAACCTGCCAATGCATTTGCATTCGCCGCACGCAATTGTGCCAATGTACATGCAACAGTGGACGCAGATGCGCGTGTCCAACCACGAATTTCCATAACCCCAGCATCTTGCAAGCATGCTTCACGCATTGCCGCAGAGTTACCATAACTTTCGGCTGCGATATTTGCAAATGATGACGATGCTGCATTCAAGATTTCACTGATTGTGACAACATTACGACATGTATTCAATCTGTAATCCTGGCTGTTAAAGCAATTCGTGGTATCTGGTTTATCGATAACCGCATGGAATTGCGCTGTCGAAGGACTGCAAATCATAGTTTCATAACAGTGTGGAACCTGGGCAATCTGGGCACAGTATGTTTTTATACGTGCTTCTGTCCATTGTGCACCACTGGATGTTGTGTTACTAGATTGTGTTTCATAACAATCTAATATTTCAGACAAACATTCATTAAAGTTATCGCCAGCCGCTGTTGCATCTGCCAAAGTCGTTGCGGCGGCTTCTTGTTTGAATTCCAAGCGTTTTTGTTGCAAAGCCTGTTCGGCAGCAATCTTTTGATAGTTAATATTTTGCGCTGTTGTTTTCAATGCTGCACCATAAACATCACATGCCGCGTTTGCATCCAACAAGTATTTTTGCATAATCGAACGACGCGCATCTGCAACCGGACCACGCAAGGATGCATATGGATCGGACGATGTTACACCAGAACGTGTTGTTGTTGTTGATGTTGTTGAATAACCAAAACATGTTGATGACAACGATACACTTGTTCCCATTGTGTTGCTGTCTTTCAAGACAACGTCGCCTGTTGATGTTTTGCCATCTTTCGAAGATTTAACAGAAACATAACTGTTATAATTAAATGGACAGCTGGCTGTTCCACCATTTCCACATTTTATCGAAACGCTTGTTCCATCAACAGTATATGATCCTGGATCTCCACAGGCTTCATAAATACCATTAAAGCAAGAATCCAAAACACGTCCACAAACATTGTTGTGCGCATATTGGAACAAATCATAGCCCCATTTGTTTGCCAATGAATCCAATTTTGCTTTTTCAGAATCAACAGATGTTGTTATTCCTGTCATACCGCTTACAACACCGGAAATCGTGGTGTATTTATTCCACAAATCATTTGTATTATCTTTTGTATATTCCTTAGCCAAATCTTTTGCATCTGCCCATGCTTGTAATTGTGCCAAAATATCCGATCCTGAACCATTTATATTTGAAATATCAAATCCGAAATTATTACCAGATTCTTTACAATAAGCCGGCATATTGCATGATGTAATTAAATCACCAGTCGATGTATATTGCGGATGCGCATCACACCAGGCTTGTTTAGCTTCACTTGATTTTGTTGCTTCTTGCCATGAAACACAGTTCATAACTTTTTCTGCATCTGTTAAAGAAAATGCAGACGCCAAATCTTCGCCTTTGCCCTTGGTTGCAATCAAAAGCGACAATTGACCAGACAATTTGATTAATTCTTCATTTGCCTTGTCCAATAAATCTTCGGCTTCCAAGAAACTGGTTGCACGACCAGCGCACGAACAACGACCTTTGGTATCACTGCGCGCTGTGCAGATTTCATCCATACATGTATAATATGATTCCATACAATTTGAATATGCATCTGCAGAAATCAAACCTGTTGATGAATCAATAATACTGGAATATGAACCGGTGTATAAACTGCTGGCCAAATAAGAAATCGAATTCGATGATGATGCACGTGACCCACTTGTAACATTTCCAGAAACGCTTACACGTGCCGGTGTTGATGATGTTCTGGCACGAACAGCGCGATTTGCCGATGCTTGATTTCTTGCGCTTACACCACGCGATACAACATTATTTGTTGTAGATACACGACCATTTGCAACCGCGCGTGACGAAACAGTTCTGTTTGTTGCGTTGACACGTGGCGTGGTTGCTAAACGCGAAACCCCAGATGTTGTTGCGCGCGCTGTGGTTGCACGCGATGTTGTTGTCCGGGCAGTTGTTGCACGTGACGTCGATGTATTACGTGGACTGGCACGACCAGATCTTTGTTGTGCCGCCGTTGGCGAAACAATTGGATCTGCAAAAACCGAACGCATTGATATAAATGTCGAACAAACAAAAAATGCCGCCGCAAGCAAGAACACCGTCCCCATTGCATTTTTGCACGAATTTGCATTTATACGAAAATTCATTATTTTCTCCTGTTTATATTATACGCAAAAAGACCCCGAATTTGGGCATTTTTACGCAAAATCTTCCTTTACATACAAAAATTATAACATTTTTGGTCGTGCGTGTAAATAACAAAAATCACTATACAGGTATAAAATCCGCTATATTTTCATTAGACATAAAAAATAAAAATATTATAATCAAACCCGAAAGGAATAACCAAATGAAGAAAATTGCAATTGCATTATGCTTAATTATATCATCTTTGCCAACATTTGGCGCAAATAACGTATTTTTTGGCGAAAGTCAAAATTCAATCACTATTTATGGTGCACAATCAACCGGACACGGATCGTTGCTTAAATTAATTCAGCCCGGGATTTGGGATTTTCACCCCCAGACACTTTTCATGGCACAATACAGCCAGCCAATGAAATTCTTTCGATTGGATTCACGATTAAATTTGAACGTCGGACAAAATTTTGCATATAAATCAAACAAAGGTCTTTCGTTCTTTGGCGTTGGCGTATCAATTGACAGTGCATTATTAAAACATAACGGTTGGTATGTCGGTTTGGGCATTGGGCCATATATGCGCGACAATATGGACTATTGGGTTGAAAGCCGATTGGTATTCCAAGAAAAAGTCTTTATCGGGAAAAACATAAACGATAAATGGAACGTTGAAATATTTACAATGCACTTTTCAAACGGGAATTTTACACCGGTTAATGAAGGCTTTAATTTCGCAGGCATTTCGATTGGGTATAAATTCTGGTAAATTAAGAAAACGTACCTGTGGAATTGATATAAAAAATATCACATAATACAAATGTTCAAAAGACAACGGGGCCAGAAATAAATTTAGATGGTTTCCCGCGTTGATTGAACCCAAGCGGCCGCCCATCTAATAAGTATGAGGCGACGCAGAAAACCGCCCGCTTAATGTGGCTTTATCCCCGTAATTACGCGTGGGACGAAGGCCTCCTAGCGTGGCGGTTTCTTTGCTTGTATTCCCCTCCCGCGGAGGGGGCGGACCACGAATCCGGCACAGTATGTGTCGCGATGAAGTGGTGGGGAGGGTTTTATATTAAAAACAACCTTTGTCGCAAACAGGTTTTACACGCGTATATGTGTCCGCTGGGACATATTGAACAACCGGTTTGTATGTTTGAACGGTTTCACGAACAAAATATTCACGTTTTACAACGGCTGATTTTTCTGCACATCCACAACCACATGTGTTATATGTTGGTGTTGGGGCTGGCTGTTTAATTGTCCGAACAATACCATTATCACATTCGACAACTGTGATAACTGCGCGTTTATCTGCTGCGGCACGATCCAGCGCAGCACGCATTTCAGATTCATCACAATTATTTACTTTTTCGATATACGCATCAGACAATGCAACATTGGAAAACAATCCAGCGATTAAAGAGAACATAACAATTTTTTTCATTGGTTTTACCTTTTTTTGTTATCTCTCTCACGCATTTATCATAGAACATATTTTCCCGATATCAATAAAAAATTATTTCATATAGGTCGTGTCATCACAGACATAATACACCACACCATCATATTCGATTTTCAGAACGTGGTCGGTACCGGCGTTCATCGGTGTTGGAACGGTTGTCATATTCGCATAAAAGACATCACCGCCCCACCCCACATTTAACGACGGGGTGGTTAATTTTGTGCTTTTCAGATAAATAACATCATTACCAATATGTAAAATAT
>CAMOXB010000114.1 GCA_946628805.1 uncultured Pseudomonadota bacterium | reverse complement strand
AATATCATTGGAATAATTGCCGTGTTTATCGCGGTTATGTCGGCGTTTTTTTTAACAAAGGGGAAAGTAATGACAATCGGAATAAAAATGGAAAATATGGATTTGGCTGCGAACCCAGGAAATGATTTTTATGATTATGCAACATCTGGATGGCGCAAGAATAATCCACTGCCAAATGATTATACGCGATATGGTTCATTTGAAATGTTAGACGAAGAAAATAATAAACGTGTTCGTGATATTGTTGAAAATGCCGATGGCAAGGTTGGATTGCTTTATAAGATTGCAATGAATGCAGATAAATTAAATTCTGATGGAATAAAACCTGTTAAACCATATTTGGATGAAATCGATGCGATACAATCAAAAGATGAATTGGCAAAGTATTTAGGAAAAGCACATGCGTTTTCTGGTGCGTTTTGGGATACAGGCGTTTTACAAGATGACAAAGACAGTATTCATTATATATTAGTGATCGCCCAAGGCGGAATTGGGCTTTCGCGCGACTATTATTTTGATGATGATGAAAAATCAAAACAGATTCGTAAAAAGTATAAAGAATACATTAAAAATCAAATGGATAATTTTGGTGAAAAAGTCGATGTTGAAAAATTGTATGCGCTGGAAGAACGTATGGCAAAGTCTTTTTATAAGAAAGAAAAACTGCGTAACCCATTGGAAAATTATCACAAGAAATCATTTGATGAATTAAAAAATGATTTGCCAGGTTTTGATTGGGATACATATTTTCAAGCACGTGGTATAAATGTGCAATATATAAACCTGGAACAGGTTGAACCAATTATGGAATCAATCGCGATAATGAATGATACAGATTTAGATTTAATCAAAACCTATTTGAAATATCGTATTATAAATGGGGCGACTGCGTTCTTGGATGATAAAACATATGATATTGCATTTGATTTCTATAATCGTGAATTATCAGGACAGAAAGAACAAAAACCACGTTGGAAACGTGCTGTTGCAATGATTGATGGTTCACTGGGCGAAATGGTTGGTCAATTGTATGTTAAAAAATATTTCCCAGAATCTGCAAAAAAGCGTATGGAAGATTTGGTAAAGAATTTGCAGAAATCGTTGGGAAACAGAATTGAAAATTTGGACTGGATGAGTGCGGATACAAAAAAACAAGCAATTGCAAAGTTAAATACTTTTCGTGCAAAAATTGGTTATCCAGATAAATGGCGCGATTATTCAAAACTGGAAATAAAAGACGATTCTTTGTATGCGAATATGATGCGTGTTGCGGCATTTGAAGATGCGTTTTGGCGTGAAAAAATCGGCAAAGAAAAAGATCCAAATATGTGGTATATGAACGCACACGAAGTAAATGCATATTATGATCCGTCAAATAATGAAATATGTTTTCCAGCGGGAATTTTACAATATCCATTTTTTGATATGGATGCAGATGACGCGTTTAACTATGGTGCGATTGGTTCGGTTATCGGACATGAAATGACACATGGTTTTGATGATTCTGGACGTCATTTTGATAAAGACGGAAATATGAAAGATTGGTGGGGTGAAAATGATGCAAAATTATTTGAAAAACACGCCAATATTATGAAAGAACATTTTAATAACATATTGGTTGCACCAAATACTCATGCGAACGGTGAATTTACGTTGGGTGAAAATCTGGCAGATTATGGTGGTGTAACGGTTGCATATGATGCGTATAAAAAATACGGCAAAGAATCAGAAACCATAAATGGTTTAACCCCAGATCAAAGATTCTTTATCGCATATGCGATGACCGAAGCCAGCAATATCACAAATGAAGCATTATTGCGTCAGACAAAAACAAATGAACATTCACTGGGGCGTTGGCGTGTAAATGGTATTTTACCACATGTAAATGCATGGTATGATGTTTTCAATATAAAACCTGATGATGAATTATATTTGTCACCAGAAAAGCGTGTGAATTTATGGTAATAAAAAAACCGCCCAAATGGGCGGTTTAATTATCTGTCGTTTTGTTTAATTTGTGCGATTTCTTGTTTTATATCACGTAATTCATTATTAAGCGCATTTAATTCGTTTCGATCTTCGATATTGCCAATGCCATTGTCGTATTCATTATCCATACTGGATTCCAATGCACGAATTTCTGATTCTATTTTTGCTTTGGCGGCGATTAATTTTGACATTTTATCGTTTGATGCTTGTTCAAACATATCTTGCATACCTGTAAAACGGTCAATTTTTTTTGCCATAATATTTCCTTTTCGTTATTTCACAGAAATTGTTTTGCGAAAATCGTTGCTTGGATGAAAAGTTGCAACGCGACGTGCAGATATTACCGCCGGAACACCAGTCTTTGGATTACGTCCAATACGTGCAGATTTTGACAATATCTTGAAAGTCCCAAAACCTGCAATTTTAACATCTTCGCCATTAACCAATGATTGTTCGATTTCATCAAAGATTATGTCAATCATACGGTATGAATCTGCCGCGGTTAAACCAAAACGATTACGAAGAGCATTTGCTAAATCAATACGTGATATTGTTGCCATAATATTTTCCTTTTATGATTGATATTATACAGGCTGATTAAAATAAAGCAATTACTAAATATTGATTTATTTTTTTATTGGTGTAGAATCAAATCCGTTCGTTCCCATAGTTCAACTGGATAGAACAAATCCCTCCTAAGGATTAGATGCAGATTCGAATTCTGCTGGGGACGCCACCGATTTTCGTTATTGCGCACATAGTGCACAATTAAGGAAATCGAGTGTCCCGCCGAAGCATAACAAATCTTGGAACGTATATTGTCCCTGTAGAACGGCGAAGGCGGACGAAAAACCGGGTGTTCAATGATATGTTAAAAAGGAAATATAATGAAAAATAAAGCTGTGAAAATAGGAATTATTGCATCGGTCTTGCCACATTTGTTTTGTTGCGTGTTGCCAATAGTGTTATCTGTGATTGGATTGGTTGCCCCAGAATTTGCACATTCGTCATTTATACCAGAATGGATTGAACCATGGCTGTTTGTGTTTTCTGCATTAATGTTAGGATTATCATGGTGCCTTGTTTTACAAGATTGTCCGTGTGCCGAATGCGAAGATGAAAAATCACATAAAACCCAAAAGATTATTTTAACAGTAATAACAATATTGTTTATAGTCAGTATTGTTTTACATATGTTTGCGCACGGACATTAATTTATTTTAATACGAATTTATCTGTTTCTTTTTGCACGGCAATGTCGTGCAACTTTTTTATGTATCCGCGATGTTTGAATTGACGTATTGCAACATATACAGGATTTAAAACACAATCAGGATTCTGTGTCAGAGAATATTTTTTCGAAGCAATAATGTTATTATAAAAATTTTTTATTTCGTCCAATATAAATCCGTTCTTTTTTATTATTTTATAATCATGCAAAATTTTGTTATAAATATCATTTGATTGTTTTTCCAATTCTTTTAATTCTTTTGAAGATAAGGCCAAAAACTTGTAAACCCAATTATTGTTCATCAATGAATATATAGGTCCAGTACGATATCTGCCCTCGTATTCTGGAGTTTTTTCGTCTTGGATATTTAAATCTATTTTACGTCCATATATTT
>CAMOXB010000113.1 GCA_946628805.1 uncultured Pseudomonadota bacterium | reverse complement strand
TGGAACGATATCAAAAATACCCAATGTTTTTAATATTAGTAACGAAGCATATGCTAAAATATATTTACAGTTACGAGACCCGTACATGGTAAAGAAAATTTTTAAAGCGGTTGGCAAATATAAAAATGTTGTGGTTACTATGGGTCTTGGACATTATGAGTCTCAAAGATTAGTATTTGAAAAGGCATTTGGGAAACCAAAATATCTTTATACCTTTCCAAAAAGCAAAAGAACTGATATTTTATAAATTAACAATGAAAAAACCGCCTCGGGGTATTCGAACAATAAAAGTATTGGAAAACCGGAGTGTTTGATAATGGGTAAAATTTGGTCTTTCTTAAAACCATAATTATCGAACTCGTAAAATTATTAAAAATCCAAAGAAAAACCGCACTTTTGAAGTGCGGTATATCTTTTGGTGGGAGTGGGTGCGTCCTCGATACACAATAAATAAAACCAAAAAAATCTCGTGAACTTCGATTTTTTAAGATTTTCTTAATTGTGTATTCTCGTATACGCCATGCGCTTCGCTCTGGCGGATCCACCCACCCCACTTGCAAAAAAACAAAAACCGACCCTAAAGGTCGGTTTGTGTTTTTGGTGGGAGTGGGTGGATTCGAACCACCTCAGTCGTAAGACAACAGATTTACAGTCTGCCCCGGCTCTCCAACTCCGGCGCACGCCCAGAGAGTGGTGCGAGCAGAGGGAATCCGAACGTATAAGAACACAATGAGTTGCGTTATTAGCAACGAATTGATGTTCGCGTCGCAAGGATACCCGATTCATATGCTACCCGCTACATCTTTGGTGCGAGCAGAGGGAATCGAACCCTCATTTCAAGCTTGGAAGGCTTGCATTCTAGCCTTTGAACTATGCTCGCAACAATTCTTAAGCCCGTTCATTATAACTGATTTTTTCATAAACGCAAGCGTTTATTCCAATATTTCCACGCTGTCGATATATTTGCGTGATACACTTTCGATTTTTACAGGCTTGAATTCATCATTCGAAACGGTTTCCTTTTCATCTGATGCGTATATCTGAATTGGTGCAGGTTCCAAAACTTCTGGTTCATCAGATACATAATTTGCGCCAATTGTCTTTGTGCGATATGCCGATTTATAACGTAAATTTTCTGGGATTTTTATATAGTCCCCTGGGTTTACACCGCGTGTGACCAATTCGCGTTCTGGGACATCGCGCAAATCAGATGTGTTTATTGAATAAATCTGGGTTATGAAATTTGTTGGTGCAGATTTTGATTCTTTTACTGTGCCGTCGCCATTTAATTCCATTATGCGTAACGCGCGTTCTGATTGCCCAGATGGCTGGATACGGAATATTCCTGTTGTTCCCGCGTAACCCGATGGATCAAAAAGATATGCGTCATTGGATTTGTCAGTATATAACATACCCAATGCCAGATTCGCAGCATCATAACCAAATGCCGCCAGATAGTCTGGGTCTTTGCCCCCCATCATATTATAAAGGTTTATAAAGTTATCAGAAATTGGTGGCAATGTTGCATATTTTGCGCCTGCTAATGTGAAATCAGAAGCAATATCGGAACCATGCCAAAGTGTTGTTCCATAAATTGCGGCATCGCGATTTCCAACCCCATAATAGCGCAAGAACGATATGATTGTCTTGGTGTCTTCGCCGTTACCCAGGAATAAAATCGCATCATATGGCAATTTACCCAATGTTTCTGTGCGTGATATTTTTTCCAATTGTCTTACCAAGTTTGAACGTGTTGCGCCGTCCAGTATTTCTTTGTTTAAGATATCCGATAAAACTTCGCGTGCACGGGTGTTTGCACTGCTGCGTGCGTTATACATTGATGCACGCATTGATGTATCTTTGATTGAATCTGAATTGCCGGATTTATAATAAAATAATCCATTAATTTGTATGTCGTATGCACTGGCAATCTTGGACGCGGTTGATGCCATCAATTTTCCAGATTTATCGTCTGGTGCCAAAATCAAGACGTTTTTTGCGCCGTCTGTTTGCATTTGTTTTATGATTGATTCAATGCTTTGTGTTGGTATTAAATTCATTGTTATTACATTATTGCCCAATGCGTTTATATCGGAAGTAAATGAAATAACCGGTGTTTTTGATGGTTTTGCATCGCGTAAAGTATTCGCATCGTCGGCAAATAATGGCCCGATTATGATATCCGGGTTTGTGTTGATAACATCGCGTATTGCGGCGTTGCGGTCAGACTTTTCACCAGATAAATCATAAAACGAAACGCGAATATTTTGTTTTGGTTTACGTAAAAATGCTGTTTCAATTGATGTTTTTATATTGTTTCCAACATCTTTTGATGAACCGTTCATTGGTAATAATACCGCAATGTTCGCATTTGGACCGCCATCATCAGCAGCATAAAGTGTCGACGAATAAAGGTATTCACTTTGAATATCTGTCGGTGCAGATGTTGCAACCGGTGTTGGTTTCAGGATTTTTGTTGTTCCGCATGATGCCAAGAACAAAGCCGAAAAAATTAAAAATTTATTCATATACATTGAAAAACCTACTTTTTATTTGTATTATTCTACTATAAAAGGATTCAAAATGCAATCAGGGCTTTATGTTGTTGGAACGCCAATTGGAAATTTATCAGATATGTCGCCACGCGCGATTGATGTGTTGCGTAATGTTGATTTGGTTGCGGCCGAAGATACACGCGTGTTTTCAAAACTGGCACATCATTTTGATATAAAAACAAAATCTGTTTCGTGCCACGACCATAACGAACGCGAAGTTGTTGATGGATTGGTTGAAAAAATGTTAAACGGTCAATCAATCGCGACTGTATCGGATGCAGGTATGCCGGGAATAAGTGATCCAGGATTCCGTCTGATTCGTGCGGCGCGTGCGGCACATGTTCCGGTCTTTGTTGTTCCGGGACCAACGGCGGCTATATCGGCATTGGTGTTGTCTGGGTTTCCAACAGACCGATTTACGTTCTGTGGTTTCTTTGATGAAAAGAAGGTTCGCGATGACAACAAAATTCGTCATACGATTATTTATTATGAAAGCCCAAATCGCATAATGGATACGATAAAAACTTTGGCAACAATAATGCCAGAACGTGAAATTGCGGTTGTTCGCGAAATAACAAAAATTCACGAAGAGGCAATTATTGGATATCCGTCTGATTTAATAAATATTGAACCACCACGTGGAGAAATAGTGATTGTTGTTGCACCGGCACCAGATAAAAAAATGTCAGATGATGAAATCGGTGAAATTGTTAATGATATTGTTGCGGGTTCAACAAAATCTGCCGCGGCACAATTGGCAGCGCGTACAGGAATTTCAAAAAAAGAAGCATATAAAAAACTGGTGGAAAAAAATGATTAAATTTGTTGGATCTTTTGATACGGTTGCATCTTTGCCAAACACTCAATTTTCAGAATATGCATTTGTTGGGCGCAGTAATGTTGGAAAATCGTCCCTTATAAACGCAATCCTTGGTGAAAAAGTTGCACGAACATCAAACACACCTGGACGCACACAAAGCCTGAATTTATTTAACTATGCAGATAAAACAATGATTGTTGATTTGCCGGGGTATGGATTCGCACGTGTGTCCAAGGTCGAAGCAATGCGCTGGTTAAACAGATTGGAAGAATATTTATTAAATCGTTCGCAATTACGTCGGCTTTTTGTTCTGATTGATTCGCGTATTGGACCAAAAGATTCAGATTTAGATTTAATGGATTTTTGTGATAAAAACGGAATATGCTATCAAATCGTTTATACGAAAAAAGATAAAAAAGTTCGTAAAAATAACCAGGAAACTTTATCACATGAAAATCATCCGGCGATGATTGAAAATATATTAGAAACTTCTGCAGAAAAGAAATTTGGATTACAGGAATTACGGGATATTATCGGTGTCAAATAACAATATTTTTAATGTATCGGATCCTATGAAAATGCTGGATGCGTTATGGGGTTTGATTGCGCCGTTTGATAAAGATTTTTCGCGTGTTTTGATTTTCTTGCCTTCGCGTCGTGCGATACGCAGTGTGGAACATATGATTGTTGAAAAAATTGGTCATGCTGTTGTTTTGCCAAACCTGGTTCCGTTGGGTGATGGTTCAGACGAAGAAGACGATGAAACATATCCAGATACAATTTCAAATACAGAACGCATAATTATTTTATCACGTCTTTTGTCTATGGATGCAAATGTGAAAAATATCGCAACAGCATTGCCTTTGGCACGCGATTTTATTCGTATGCAGGATTACCTGGAAAATGAAGGTGTTAAGATTACAGATATCGATTGGTCAACATTAATTGATAATAAATATGCAACGCATTTTCAAAACAAGGCGCGCATATTGGATATCATAAAGCAATTGCCTGATAATCGTTTAACAACAACACAAAAGCGAAATGCCGAAATTCGTGCATGGAAAAATCATTTGGATAAATACGATTGTGTTATCGTTTGTGGATCAACAGCATCTGTCCCGGCAACGGCAGATTTAATGGCGTATATCGCAGGACTAGATAATGGGAAAATTATTTTGTCTGGTAAAATATCGGGCGAAGATAAAGACTTTGAAAATGATACAAATCCGTATCACAGCGAATATGAATTCTTGAAAAAAATTGGTGCGAAAGATATTCAAACCATTGATGTTGGGGTGTGTGCAATTGATACAATGAATATTGCATTTGGAAATTCGGGTACACATGTTGATGATAAATTAAATAATTGTAAATTAATTGAATGTAATCGTGAAAGTGAAGAGGCCATTGTTGCAACCGAAATCGCACGTCGTGCGGTTATTGAAAATAAATCTGTGTTAATAATTACCCCAGATGCGGCGGCGAACACACGTATAAAATCAGAAATGGCGCGATTGAATATTGATGCAGATTTTTCATCTGGTACACCTGGAACGATGACAAACCTGGGGCGGGCGATATTAAATCTTTTTGATGGTTGGGCGGAAAGCAAGAATTCTGAATTTGAAAAACTTTATGAACTGGCAGATTATAATTTATTCAAAATGATTGTTGATTTTATCGACAGTGAAAACAATTTTAATTTCCAGCCATCATTTAATATCGAAAACGAAAGTGATATTCCAATCTGGAACGCAATACGTGAAACATCAGATATCTTGCGCGCAAATGATATTATATTAAATGTGTTTGATGCGCGTGCTTTTATTGCCGATGCAATCGGTGGTGTTTCAATCCGTCCGAATAAAAATGATTCGTGTCGTGTATGCGTTCTGGGGACAATTGAATCGCGTATGCAGACTGCGGATGTTATTATTTTAACCGGACTTAATGACGGAATGTTTCCGGCAACGGGCTATGAAAACGCATGGTTGCCACGTGATATTGCGAATAAAATCGGTATGCCGTCCCCAAATCGCAAGGTTTCATTAATGGCACTGGATTTTATGAATTTATCATGTGGGCAAGATGTGTATTGGCTGCGTTCGAAAAATTCAGGTGGCACATTAACCACAGAATCACGATTCCTTTCGCGTGTTCGTGTTGCAATTGGCGATATTCAAACGGATAATGAAATATTAGAATCCGTTCGGAAAATGGACGATGTTCCATATAATCCGCTGGATTATTCGCCACCAACACCACCGATTGATAAAAGTGATGTCTATGTCACGGAAATTGAATTATTAATTCATAATCCATATGCATTTTATGTAAAACATATATTGCGATTAAAACCAGTCGATGATTATTGGGTTTTACCAGATGCGCGTAATTTTGGAATTATCGTTCATGATGTAATTGAAAACGCACGTGATTTTAATACGTCAAGATTAATTGCCGAAATGGACGCGCGTGCGCGCCAGGTATTAAGTGATAATTCGATTTTATTCTATTTCTGGCACAAAAGATTCTGTGAAATCGCACCGTTTGTTGAAAATTTCTTTAAGAATAAACCAATTAAATATAAAGAAGTTTTGGGCTCTGTAAATATTGCCGGGCGTAATGTTCGTGCGCGTGCCGATATTATCTGGGACGGCGTTGTTATGGATATAAAGACCGGGACCCCACCAACAAAAAAGCAATTAATGGACGGCACAATGCCACAATTACCATTGGAAGCGTTTATTATGCAAAACAATGGATTTCCATTAAAAATGCACGACATATCAATAACACCGATAATACAATTTTTACAATTGAAAAACGGTAATCCGGAATTGATAGAATACAGTGGTGAAATTGCTGGGGCTATGATTGATAACAGTGTGCAAAAGGTTCGCGAATTGTTTGGGCAATATAGCACAGATAAAATCGCATCATACGAATACCGCGAAAGTGTCGGTCAAAAATATCACGAATTTGACGACCTGGCACGTGTTAGCGATTAATTTTCTGTTTACATTTTACGGTGTATATTTTATAATAAATTTGTCAGCAAGAGTTTTGCTGATGGGGCGTCGTAACCCGTGTTTTGATGTGCGTCCATGTCGACGTTAAATCTCCAACCGTGTTGGTTGGAGGGTGTTGAATATCTTGAATAAAACACGCAATTTTCACATCAAATTGTTACGAACCTCCAACCGCCCGATTTTCTGGCGGTGTTTTGTTGAAAGCAAACAGGGAGAAAATCGTGAAAAAGATTTTAATATTATTATCAATGCTGTGTTTTAGTGCATATGCCGATACTATAACAATAAATTGGGGTATTGATAATCAACCGTATACAACAACAATATGTGAAATCGGCGGCGATGTCATCTTGCCTCCTGTATCAAAACGTGGACATATCTTTCGTGGTTGGACCCCAGAGCATTTTAGTCGGGGGACATTTATAAATTGGTCAAATGTTCCTGAAAACATTGGTTTATATCAAGAAGATTATCACGGTAATCATGTACCAATGAAAAACGATTATATTATTGTAGAAGATGCTTCTGATTGTACTGGTTTATTAGTCAGGACACATAGTATTGGTGGTGGCGATGCATCAATTGACGTAACTGTTTTGGATACACAAGAAACGTATAATTATCTTTATACAAAAGTTTTTTCAAAAACACGAATAGGCGATACGGATTTTTTTATTCGGTATTCTCCATGGGAATTTAGTGCAGATGTTCCAATGATAATAAATAATGTTATGTATCAGGCGGGCAGTAAATACTCATGGAAGTATAACCAATTTGTTAATTTTGTTGCCAGGGAAGCGAATGCAAACAAGATTGGAAAATATACCGGTGC
>CAMOXB010000112.1 GCA_946628805.1 uncultured Pseudomonadota bacterium | reverse complement strand
TGACTGACGGCGTTTAACATATCTGTTCTTGTACGATTATATCTGTCAATACGTTCTTTCATTGTAATCATAGAAGCAGCAGCGTTACGGATTTCCAGTGAACCACTTGGTTTGAATCCTGGTGCGTCTAAACCGCGCCCAAAACGATTTGCAGCATTAGAAATACGGCGGATGCTGCGTGCGTGTAGAATTATAAATGGCGATATCAATATTGACACAATCAGAATCGAACCAATCAACCATAAAATAAAAGCTTCGGTACTGGTAGAATATATACGATACAAAGATGTTCCGAATGTGGCAATTTTGTTGTTTTTTGTTGGAACATCGATAAATACCAATCGTTCACCGCGGTCGATATAAATGTCGGATGGACGTCTTAATTTTTCTTGTAAATGTTTAGCTAAATGACCAACAATCAAAGATTTGTTATCGTTATTTTTAGGTCTGTTTAATTTTGAATTGATTGAAATGTTTATACCAATATCTCTGGCCATAGATTTGGCAACATCTGTGTTTCCAGAATCGATAAAGCCCATCATTGTGGTAATTTCTGCAGAAAGACTGCGTGCCATTGTGTTATGGACACGTGCCCAGTGATTACCAAAGAATACATTGGCAATTATAACCTGTGTTATAATCAGCGGAACCAACACCATTAATATAGTGCGCGCCATAAAACTTTTGGGTATAAGTCTCATAGTTTTTACCGTTTTTCTGTTGCTGGGGTCGTGACCAGTTTATATCCGCGTCCCCGAATAGTTATTATATCTAAGTCTGATAATACACCATTTATTTTAGTTCGCAAGCGTTTTGCAACCATAGGAGATGCGGCGACAATATTTCCAATTGGGCTTGTTAAATTGTGTAACAGCTTCTTTTCTTCGCCAGATAGTGCCAAAAGTCGCCCTGTTGTGTCGTTTTTTCTTTTAATAAAGAATTCGTCATCCATGAAAATCAGACCGTTTGGCAACGATTGTTTGGTTTCCGGTGCGTTTTTTATTATATTTTGTAAGCGTAAAACCAATTCTTTCAGTTGAAAAGGTTTTGCTAAATAATCGTTTGCGCCACCAGATAGTCCTTCGATTGCGTTTTCTGGGCCGGACAATGCGGTTAGCATGATTGTTGGGGTTGAATTTCCAGATTTACGCAGTTGTTTTAGAAAACTGAGACCATCTTGACCATTCATCATACGATCCAGAACAATAGCATCGACAGAAACTTGATTTAGAATCTGTGTACCCTGCTCGGCTGAATCTGCGGTTAAAACAGAAAAATCTGACTGCCGTAAACCGTTTGCAAGGCTTTTTCTTAACATGTCGTCATCATCAATAACAAGAACGGTCTTTGTCATGTTGATTACATTGGTTCGACGGCGTATTCGCCAGGCTGAATTGTTAAACTTGATTCTTCTGCATCAGAATTTGACAAACCACGTGAAGCTGCACGGAAAGTCATGCCACGATTAGAATATTCTGTCTTGAACAGTGCATATCCTGTGGCACCACCAGATGTTGAGCCCTGGGTTCCGATTGAATAATAACCGCCTAAAATGCCATAATCCAAATCAATATAATCCAAATTAATAAGCAATGATAAACTACTGTTACTATCACTGGTCAAATTGCAGGAGAATTCACGATTTACCAGTGTGGCTTGGGAATTGACAGGTATTACAATGTCCATAACAGTTTGTTCACAACGACGATCGATGCCGTTTACTAACAATGTATATGTCATACCGATACTGGCACGGGATAATCCTGTAGATAAATTTACTTGTGAAATAGATGCCTTTGGAATTTTTGCAATGGCGTTTGCTATTCCGCTGCGTACAGGGAAAGAAATGCCTGATTGCAAACAATCGCGTGAAAATGGGTCTGCTTCGCAGATATATAATCTAGAATAACCGTTCATCATGAACATTGTGCTAAGGCTGTTAAATAAGAAATTACGTGTGATACGGTCGTTTAATCTGGTACAGTTAAAGTTTCTGCAAATAACCATGGGACGTTCGCCAAATCCAACACCTGGATGTGCACATGCCTCGGCATCACGAATATTCACGATATTTTGATCGTAATTAAAATCATTACCCTGTTGCATAAATTCAGTTTCTGGAATGAAATTTTGATCATCAGGATATGCGTAATATGACGTTACAGGCTTTTCTGTATATATGGTTTGAAAGTCTTGAATAAAAGTGTCTGCCATTGCGGACTGGGCGCAAATCAAGGCAAAAGCAATCATAAAACTGGATTTATACATGTTATTTTCCTTATTCCTTTGATTTAAGTTTAGACTTTTTTAGGGGGCTATGTCAAAGCAAAAAAATATTTTTATTGAAAATTAAATACGATTTGTACTATAAGTATCATTGTATAAAAGAATTTATAATTAGAAAGGTATAATAAAATGGTTGATGTTATTATTTCAGGCGAAGGCGGAAAGCTGCATGCGGTTTATCATAAATCAGACACTCCTGGTGCGCCAGTTGCTGTTGTTTTATCGGGAAATCCGCGTCAAAAATGTCATATGAACGACAGAACTTCTTATGCTATGTTTCGTGCGTTTATGGATATTGGTTTTTCAGTTGTCAGATTTAATTATCGTGGGGTTAATGATTCCGAAGGCTCAATTGGTACTGCGGCTGAAAATATGTTGGATATTGCTACTGTAATTGATTGGATTCAAAATAAGAATGAAGATAGTGATAGAATTTGGTTGGCTGGGAATCAGATGGGTGCATGGTATGTGTTGCAGGCTATGATGCGCCGGCCAGAGGTTTCTGGGTTTGTTTTGGTGTCCCCAGATACAACTGTGTCTGATTTTCAGTTCTTGTCCCCTCGCCCAAATCGTGGATTATTGTTGCAGGGTGCAAATGAAGGTGAAGATGCCAAGGCTTTTGGAATTCATTTGACTCATGTGTTGAAAAAGCAAGCAGAAATAGATTTGGAAACTATTTATGTAAAGAATGCAGATGCAACCTATTCTACTCCAGCAGATTTGCGCCAAATGTATAATGATTTCAAGGCATATGTTGGACGCGAAGATACGGATACCAAATTGTTATAAGGTATATAAATGAATACAAATGATAGATTTCTTGATCCGAACATTCCAGATGAGCTGGCTACGTCTATTCGACCAAAAACTTTGGCTGATTTTATCGGACATGAATCGCTAAAGCAAAATTTATCGGTTTTTATTGCTGGCGCTAAATCCAGAGGCGAAGCAATGGATCACGTGTTGCTTTATGGTCCCCCAGGGCTGGGTAAAACCACTTTGGCGCACATTGTGGCAAATGAATGAGGAACTAATTTTCGAGCTACTTCGGCGCCTATGTTGACCAAGCAAGGCGATTTGGCTGCTATTTTGACTGCGCTGGAGCCTATGGATGTTTTGTTTATAGATGAAATTCATCGTTTGCCTACGGCTATCGAAGAGGTTTTGTATTCCGCAATGGAGGATTTTAAGTTAGATAT
>CAMOXB010000111.1 GCA_946628805.1 uncultured Pseudomonadota bacterium | reverse complement strand
TGTTCAAATAATCTATTACACCCAAATAATAACAATAGAACAAATATGTTTCCGGTATGGACAGCAAATCAACATACCTGTGCGCCGGGGTATTATTTACCGGCAAATGTGGACGGTTGTCGTCAATGCCCAAAAAACAATAAATGCGTTGGTGGAACGTATTCATTTAATGAAACCGAAAACCAGGGTATCGAACAATGCGCCAATCCAACACCATTTGCACCGATTGGGTCAAGTATTTGTTATGAACATATATTACATATTGGTGATGATGTCGTTTATCTGAAATCAACAAAATTTACGACGCCGTCGCTGAACGTTGGTATGGACGATGGAATTTTTTATGCAAATATGACGACGATACCAACGCGTATGAACGCCGGCACGGAACATTACCTGAAAATCGAATACGATGGTGTTGTGTATTATGTGTGCGATGATTCAACGTACGGGGAATAACCCCCTCCGGCTGCGCCGCGCTCCCCCACATTGGGGGAGAACCAGTCGGACTGGGAACAGTGCAAGGTTCCCCGCCCATGGCGGGGTGGATTGCGAAGCAAGACGGGGAGGGTTGAAAAAACATGGGTATTCTGGATTATTCGTAATAACGGATGTCTGGAAATTAACCCCCTCCGGCTGCGCCGCGCTCCCCCACACTGGGGGAGAACCAGCACTCATGTCTTCGACGTATGAATTTCGGATAGTAAATTGTTAGTCTTTACTTTGACACGACAACCATTGCAGGGCGCAGGACACTGTCGCCGAACATATATCCTGGTTGTAATTCGCCGACGATTGTGTTTGTTGCGGTGTTTTCATCGGGCTTGTCAACCATTTGAATTGCGTTATGAAATTGTGGATTCAAAATTTCGCCGACCGAATTTATGCGTGTAATACCAATTTGTGAAAACGCATTTTGCATCGCGCGTTGCATGGTTTTGATGCCTTCATCGTCTGGGTTATGTGATAATGCGGCATCAATAGCGTCCATCACAGGCAAAATCTTTTCGGCAACTGACATAGTGCGATTGCGTGATACCGATTCAATGTCAATTGATGCACGGCGACGTGTGTTTTCCAGTTCCGCCGCGATACGCAGATATTTATCATTTAATTCGGCAATCTTGTTATTTAATTGTTCGATGATTTCGGTTTGTTTATCAGCATTAACTTCGGCTTTTCCTTCATCAACCGATACAGTTTCAATTTCGACTTGTTTATTTTCGTTATTATTTTCTTTTTCCATAACATTACCCACTTTTTTCAAATTATATACTTAATCGATTGATTTTATTATAGGTAAAAAAGTATCACTTTTCAAGGACGCGCCACCAACCAATAATCCATCAACATTTTTAATGTTAACAATTTCTTTCGCGTTTGTTGCATTTACGCTGCCGCCATAGAGCAGGGCGACATCATCACGACCTGCGTTTGATAATGCCTTGCGGATTGTTTCGAACACGTCTGCGATTTCAGAACCAGACGGTGTCTTGCCCGAACCAATCGCCCAATATGGTTCGTATGCAACGATAAATTCGCCACTTAACGGAATACTTTCCAATAACATTTTCTTAACCGCGCTCATCGTGCGACCTGAATTTTTTTCTTCCGTACTTTCGCCAACGCAAATAATCGGCACAATTTTGTTTTTGATTGCAGCAGTCGCCTTGGCGCGAACGATTTCGTTTGTTTCGTGATGATATGTTCGGCGTTCGCTGTGCCCGACAATAACGTATTTCACATTTGCATCATTTAACATCTGACCTGAAATATCGCCAGTATATGCGCCGTTGTCGTGTTCACTGATGTCTTGTGCGCCCAGTGTTACGCCAAAATCATTCCCGCATATTAATATAAAAGGCAAACATACCACGATTTTATTATTGGTTATAACATTGCGGATTGACTTTAATAACGCGCCCCGACTTTCCGATGTTCCGTTCATTTTCCAGTTGCCGACTATAAATTTCATTTTCTTTCCTTTTTTATTGATTTTTTATCATCTTTTTTGCTATGGTATCGCAAAAGGTGGAAAAATGCTAGAATATTTACGTAATGCTGCTGACAAACCGTTGGCAAAAGTTTTAATGTTTATTTTGATTTTCAGTTTTGTTGGCTGGGGCGCGGCTGAATGGATTTTTGGTGGCGCATCACGCGATACAACACTGGTTCACGTTGGAAATGCGGACATTTCATTACAGCAATTTAATAATGAAAGATCCCAACAATTGGCGTCTATGACCAAAGACGAACAACGTGCCGCATATACTGATCCTAAAAAGGCAGAACAATTAACAAATTCTGTGATGACTAAATTGACAGTCAATCAATTGGCGTTGAATCGTGCGCGTGATTTGGGATTTGTTGTTTCTGATAAACGAATCGCCGATGAAATCAAAAATCATCCACAATTCCAGGTTAATGGTAAATTCGTTCCATGGATGTTTGATATGGTGTTGCAAAATTCTGGATTAACCGAACAAGATATCGCAAATTCTTTGCGCGGGGATATCTTGCGCAATATGACATTGGGTGCAACAAATGTTCCGTTGCACGTTCCACAATTCGCAGTTGATGCGGCTTATAATGCACGATATGCAAAGCGCGCGATAAAATATGCGACTGTGAAATTTGGTGATTATAAAGTTGCCGAACCAACCGACGAACAATTAAATGCATACTATGCATCAAATCCAGTTGTTGTTCCGGAAACACGTTCGGTTTCATATGTGTTTGTTGCATCTGATAATTCAAAGCCTGACGTTTATGACGCCGGTTTCAAAAAGACACAACAAATCGAAGATATGATAATTTCAGGCGACACTATTAAAACAGCCGCCGAAAAACATCATGCAAAATATAATCATATTGCAAAGATTGCGCGTGGTGAAAAAATTTCTGACAAGGTTTTAAGTGATGATTTAATTGCAAAATTGTTCGCAATGGAATCTGGTAATGAAAGTGAAATTATCGAATTAAAAGACGGTTTTGTTATCTTGCGTGTTGATGATGTCGTTCCACAACATAATGCAAAATTTAATGATGTGAAGAAATCATTGGTTGCGGGCTGGAAAAAATCTGAACAACGCAAAAAGGCATACATTGATGCAAACGAAAAATTGGTTGCATTAAACCATGGTGATGCGGTCAAGAATATGAAAGACGCAAATATCACCCGCACCGAAGGCGCACCTTTAAGTGTTCTGAACGTTGCGTTCGCCGGGAAAGAAGGCACGAATGCTATTGCCGAAGATGGTGATGCGTTCTATGTCGTGCGCGTTGGTAAAACTGTTATGCCGACATCGGACAAGGCAAAGAAAGAATCTATTCGCAAAGAAATGGAAAAGATGACAACACGTTTCGTTGCAGATGATTATACTCAATTCCTTAAATCCGAATATCCGGTAAAGGTCAATGAAAGAAACTACGATAAGTTTATCGCGAAATAAATTTCGCCCGTCAAGGGCGATTTTTAATAAAAACTATGCAGATTGAATCAAATGGGATTTTAATAAATATGCGCGCGTTTTCTGAACGTGATTGCATTGCGCATATATTTACACGCGATAATGGTGTCTTGGTCGGTATGTTGCGTGGCGCGGCTGTTGCAAAAAAGAATAAACCATTGATTGGGCAATATGGCTTTGTTTCGTGGAATGCACGTGTTGATTCGCAATTGGGTGTTTTCCATTTCGAAAGTGAAAAGAATTTATCTGCGCCATTGATGATGAATCCCGAATTGTTAAAGATTATGAATTCGGTGTTTTCATTAATTTATACACTTATTCCGGAACGTGAATCATATGAACATTTGTATATAAAGACTTTGGATTTGTTAAACGAATTGCCAAATTCGCAATCGCCATATGATTTATATCTGAAATGGGAAATTGATTTGCTGGCTGATTTGGGTTATGCGCTGGATTTAACAAAATGTTCGGGATGTGGTCGTGCGGACAACCTTGTTTACCTTTCACCAAAGACGGGGCGGGCGGTGTGCGCGGATTGTGGTGCGCCGTATATTGATAAACTTTATAAATTGCCAGTGAATTTAAATATTACAAAGCGTTTTATTTCCGGGATTTGTGCGTCCCAGGGCGTTGATGTTCCAGTGTCGCGAAAAATATTATAAATTTGATGTTTTTTACTTGCGCAAATGTGTTTTTTTTTCTAATATTTTCTTGTTCAACAACAAAGGAGAAAAACTATGATTTGGACACTGTTAATCTTGGTTTTGGCAATCGCGTTGTATATGTTTGGTGGTAAATTCATCAAATCTGGCAACAAGAAACCATCAACCTTGGAAATCGTAATGCACAAGGGTGTAAATGTAATCGCAATTATGTTGATTGCTGGTTGCGTATGCCGTTTGTGGACACCAACATATTTGATCCACACAAATCCTGCAATCTTGCAAGAAATGGTTCAAAATATGCAAGCTCAACAAGAAGCAGCCAAAAATAAAGAAGTTCGCAATTATGTTAAAAAACATATGAACGATATGATTGGCAACGCACCAATTGCTGGTAATGTAGATGCCAAGAACACAATATTCTTGTGGTCTGACTATTCATGCCCATATTGCCGTCGTGTTCATGCAGAATTGGCACGTGTAATGGCTGAACGTAATGATGTTCGCGTTGTGTTGAAAAACTTTTCTATCCACGGGGCATTATCTGATGCACCTGCAAAAGCAGTTATCGCTGCAAAAATCCAAGACAATGCAAAAGCTGCTGCGTTGGATAAATTGTTAATGGACAAAGAATATTTCACACAAGACGATATGAAAAACCAAGCAAAATTGCCAGACACAATTCATGCAAACGTTATGAAATTGGCAAAAGAAGCTGGTTTGGATACAAAGAAATTGGAAGCAGATATGGAAGGCGACGTCGTTCGTAAAGAATTACAAAACGTTCGTGAATTGGCACAACGTTTTGAAATCAGCGGCACACCATACCTGATTATCAATGACAAGGCATTCCCAGGTTATATCCCATATGCCAGAATCGTTGATGCATTGAAATAATCTTTCGTGCATATAAAATAAAACACCCACAATCGTGGGTGTTTTTTTGTTTTACATATTATGAAAGTTTTGATAAAATAAACACGTCAGAAAGAGTTTTTCTGATGGGGCTTCATAACCCGTTTCGATAAGCGTCCAAGATGACGTTAAAAACTCCAACTTATTTGGTTGGAGGGCGTTGAATATATTGAATTAAACGCGCAATCTCTTATCGAATTGTTATGAACCTCCAACCGCCCGATTTTCTGGCGGTATTTAAGTTTAACCCCCTCCCGTCTTTCGACGGCACTCCCCCATATTGGGGGAGAACCAGCCGGACTGGGAACAGTGCAAGGGTCGCTCGGCTTTACGCCTGCGCGGATACCGTAACGATTACACTGCGCTTTGCTTGTGTAATC
>CAMOXB010000110.1 GCA_946628805.1 uncultured Pseudomonadota bacterium | reverse complement strand
GTGATAAAATCATTACAGAAAATCCCATTTGATTCGATAATCGATAATGAACGATACAAATTCAGTATGCAACCACAACGTGCCAAGGAAAAACCATATCATAAAGATATTTCTGTGTTGGCGCATTTTGATTTAAATGAAACGAATTTATTATTTGATGACAAATATAATATAATCAGCATTATCGATTGGGATTCATTATCAATGGCAAAAAACCCAAATACAGATAAAGAAATTTTCTTGAAATATTGGAATAGGTATAAAATATTACCAACACCAAAATAAAAAACGGCGATTGCCGTTTTTTATTTTTTTGCCGATATAAATAATGCGAAAAGCCATCCAATACACGACCACCCAAACATCCATGATCCCATACGTGTTCGCATCATATCATATTTTGATTTTTCATTTGCAGATGCAATATATACTGGCGTCAATATAATTGCCAACAATATCATTGCACCAATGATATATTTTACGCCAATCAAAATACCATTTATCGATATCATTTATATCCCATATTTTGCATCTTTACCCAATTCTTCGTCAATACGAATTAATTGGTTGTATTTTGCCATACGATCTGTGCGGGACATTGACCCAGTCTTGATTTGTCCGGCATTTGTTGCAACGGCTAAATCTGCAATTGTGGTGTCTTCGGTTTCGCCGCTGCGATGTGAAATAATAACACCATATTTCGCATCTTGTGCCATTTTTATTGCGGTCAATGTTTCCGTCAATGATCCAATCTGGTTGACTTTGATTAATATGGCATTTGCGGCGCCATTGTCAATTCCTTTTTTCAATCTTTGTGGGTTTGTCACGAATAAATCATCACCAACCAATTGACATTTGTCGCCAATTTCAGATGTCATCTTTGTCCATGATGTCCAATCTTCTTCTGCCAATCCGTCTTCGATTGAAATAACCGGATATTTTGAAATTAATTCACGATAAAATTCAATCATTTCGTTGGATGTTTTTGTTGCGCCTTCGAAATGATATACGCCATCACTGTAAAATTCAGATGACGCAACGTCCAGTCCGATTGATACATCACGACCTGGTTCATATCCGGCATCTTGAATTGCAGATACAATTGTGTCCAAGGCTTCGATACAAGTGTTAAAGTTTGGTGCAAATCCGCCTTCGTCACCAACATTAGTGCCGTGTCCTGATTTTTTCAAAATTGTTTTCAAATGGTGAAAGATTTCTGACCCCATACGAATCGCTTCGATTTCATTTTTTGCGCCATTTGGAATAATCATAAATTCTTGGGCGTCCAGTCCATTATCTGCATGTGCGCCACCATTTATAATATTCATCATTGGACGGGGCAGGGTGTTTGGGGTTTTATTCCCGAATATATTCGCGATATGTTTATAAAGTGGTATGTGTTGCGCGTTTGCTGCCGCGTGCGCAATGGCTAATGATACCGATAAAATTGCATTTGCACCCAGTTTTTCTTTGTTTGGTGTGCCGTCCAATGCCAACATTTTATTGTCGATTTCGGATTGGTTCATTGCGTCCATACCAATTAATTCTGGGGCAATAATTTCATTAACATTTTTGACAGCGGTAAATACAGATTTGCCCATATATGTTTTTTCACCGTCGCGTAATTCCAATGCTTCGAATGATCCGGTTGATGCGCCAGATGGAACAGACGCACGACCAAATGCGCCACCGTTCAAATATACATCGCATTCAACCGTTGGGTTGCCGCGTGAATCCATAATTTGACGTGCAAAAACTTTTTCAATAGCAAACATGTCTATCTTCTCCTTTCAATATTAGATGTGAAATTTTTACATAGTGAAATTTTCGCCCAAGTAAACTTTCTTTACCATTTCGTCTTGGACAATTTCATCTGTTGTTCCGTGTTTCAGTATTTTACCATCGTGTAAAACATAACTGCGGTCGGTAATCCCCAGTGTTTCACGAACATTATGGTCGGTAATAATAACGCCCAGACCACGGTGTTTTAATTGTGATACCAATTCACGAATTTCGTTTACTGCAATTGGGTCAATTCCGGCAAAAGGTTCGTCCAGTAAAATAAATTTAGGATCATTTGCCAATGCACGCGCAATTTCAACACGACGACGTTCGCCGCCTGATAACGCGGTTGCGGGACTTTTGCGTAAAAATTCAATTGAAAATTCATTTAAAAGTGCATTTAATTTTTCGTCGCGCTTTTCACGATTCGGTTCAACAATTTCCAGAATTGCCATAATGTTGTCTTCGACAGAAAGTCCGCGGAAAACACTGTTTTCCTGGGGTAAATATCCAATGTGCAGACGCGAACGTTGATAAAATGGTAAATGTGTAATGTCTTGGGAATTCAAGAAAATATGACCGCTGGATGCCGCCAATTGTCCGGTGATACAATAAAAGGCGGTTGTTTTTCCGGCACCATTTGGACCCAATAAACCGACCGATTCGCCTTGGTTGGCAATCAATGATATGTCGCGCAAGACAACGCGCTTGCCATAGTTTTTTGATAAATGTTCAACCCTTAATACAGATTTTTTTATCATAATTCAATCACCATTTCTTCTGTTAATATTTTATCGCCGTTGCTGGAATCAACACGAACATTTCCATGCAGTGTTAATGTATTGCTTTTCAAATTAAATTGTCCGTTTTTTGCAGAAATTTTATCTGTTATTTTTCCGTTACTGGTATTCCGAACGGTTGTTCCAGACGGACCGTCCAGGTATATAATGTCTGGATTTTTAT
>CAMOXB010000109.1 GCA_946628805.1 uncultured Pseudomonadota bacterium | reverse complement strand
ACGTGTGCGCTTTGATAAAATGTTGGGGTCTGACACAATTGGTGCTTTGATTACAACATTGGGTGCGGGTATCGGCAAAGATGATTTTGATATCGAAAAATTCCGTTATCACAAGGTTATAATCATGACCGATGCGGATGTTGACGGTCAACATATTCAAACATTGTTGATGACGTTCTTTTATCGTCATATGCCCGAAGCAATCGAACGTGGATATATCTATGTTGCGAAACCACCACTTTATGGTGTAACACGTGGTAAACAACAAATCTATATCCAAAATGAACGCGAAATGGACGATTATTTATTAGACCAGTTAGCATCAGACGGTATGATTGAAACAAGCGACGGTCAACAATTGGCAGGGGCTGATTTCAAACGTTTGTTGGAATTGGTTGATGATATGAAAAATAATCTTCAGGCGTTAAATCATATTGTTCCTTTGCGTTTCATCGAAGCATTGGCATTGAATAAAGTATTCGAAAACGAAAGCGATGAAAATTTCCGTGCTGCGGAAAATATGCTGGATAACGAAGAATTAGAATTCGAACGCGGATGGCATATTTCCAGTGATAATGACGGTATTAAAATCACACGCACATTGCGCAGTGTTACCGAAACTCACGTTTTGCCACGTGAAAAAATCAATTCCCCAGAAATTCGTTCCTTTATGCGTATGAACGGACGTGATGAATTGATTGAAACATTTTCAAAGCCAACAATTTTGCGTGTTAAATCAAAATCACAAAAGATTTGGGGCGCGTTCACATTGTTGAATACTGCGTTTGAATATGCGAAAAATGGATTAAAGATTCAACGATACAAGGGTCTTGGTGAAATGAACGCGGAACAATTGTGGGAAACAACAATGGATCCAAATCATCGTTCTTTATTCCAGGTTAAAATCACAGATGCATCCCAGGCAGACGAAGTTATTTCAATGTTGATGGGTGATGTTGTTGAACCACGTCGTGATTTCATTGTTGAAAATGCATTGAATGCAAATCTTGACGTGTAATTTATAAAAGGTGGGAGTATGGCTGATTATAAAATAAACGAATTCGGCGAAGTTATTCGCAAAAATGTTTTTCAAAGACAATCTGACCCAATATGGGAAGAATATCAAAAACTAGAATATGAAGTTTTGAATAATCACCATAATCCTACAAAAGATCCAATTAAAATTGCGCGATATAACGAATTAAAAAAACAACTTAATATTGAACAAAATACAGATGCGTTAAGAAAAGCCAAAGAAAAATTAAAACAGAAAATAATTGCTTCTAATAAATCAAATGATAAATCTATAACTTTTGCAGCAATGGCGCAATTCAAAGAAAAAGATGAATAATTTATTTTCAAAATCTTGGTTTGAAAATCTTGATGCGCAATTGCGTAAAATGGGTTTGGACAGTGACGATAAATCGTTTGATGAAATCAAAGAAAATTTATCAAATCCAAAGAAATTAAATCCTATTGAATTTGCAGATGCGGTTGCCTATGTTATCTTGGCAGGCGGTTTTTCACAAAAAACTGCAAAGCGAATACATAAAATTATTATGGAAAAAATGCCGGAAAACCCATCGGTTGACGATTTGTTAAAAATATTTAATAACAAAAATAAAATAAATGCGATTGTTAAAATATGGCAAAACAAAGATTGTTTTTGTGATGCTTTTTATAAATGTTCATCATTAGACGATAAATTAAAATACCTGGCGACATTACCACATATTGGAAAAATAACTGCGAATCATTTGGCGCGAAACCTTGGTGAAAATGTTGTAAAATACGATATTTGGATTCAAAGACTTGGTGTTGTATACGGCGGAAATTCGGCGTTATATGAAAAAATAGATAATGGAAAACTGGACGCTGAAATAAAAAAATGTTGTGATGATATGTTTGAACATCTGGCGCGCGAAACAAAATTGCCGATTGGATATATTGATGTTGTTCTTTGGAAAAGTCTTCAAAATCATTTAATAGAGGTTTAAGAAATGGATGTTAAAATTGAACAATCTTGGAAATCTGTTTTGCATGATGAATTTGAAAAAGATTATTTCAAAAAATTAACAGACTTTGTTCGCGGTGAATATTTGTCTGGTAAAACAATATATCCAGAACCAAAAAATATTTTTAATGCGTTTAATTTGTGTGCGTTTGATGATGTAAAGGTTGTTATAATTGGACAAGATCCATATCACGAACCAGGTCAGGCACATGGACTTTGTTTTTCGGTGCAAAGTGGGGTTGATTTTCCGCCATCACTTCAAAATATATATAAAGAAATTGAATCTGATATCGGACATAAAAGTATTACAAACGGCGATTTAACCGATTGGGCGCGCCAGGGTGTGTTGCTGTTAAATTCTACATTAACTGTTCGTGCGCATGACGCGGCATCACATGCCGGACATGGTTGGGAACAGTTTACAGATGCAGTAATAAATGCAGTTGCAAAAAATAAAAAACATATTGTCTATATGCTGTGGGGCTCGTTTGCACAAAAGAAAGCAGAAATTGTTAATAAAAACGAAAACTTGGTCTTGACCAGTGCGCATCCGTCGCCATTATCGGCATATCGTGGATTTTTCGGAAATCACCATTTTTCACGCGCTAATGAATACCTGGTTCAAAATGGTGAAAGTCCGATAAATTGGTAAATAATCAGAAATTATATGTAAATCCGGCGCCATAGAACGCGTATGAATTATTTTCTTCCGCAGTGTTTGCATTAGAAAAGTGTTGTATAAACAATTCTGTTGCCCATTGCTTTGTAATATTAAATCCAAATGTAACCTTGAATTGGAATATTAATTTTGCGCCCAAACGTTCGTTTTCTTGGGCTTGCAATCCCATACCGGCACCCATACCCATATACAAACGTTTATAACGGAACATGGCGATGTCTTCGGTTAAATAAATCATTGGAATTGTATAATCTTGCCATTTCCAGCCATACTTTTCTTTTAATCCCAATGTTTCCGATATGTTTATCGAACGACGCGCCGGAACGCGGAAAAACGTTGTTGGCTGGGAATATGTAAATGTCCCGATAAAGAAAGGAACAGGGCGCACAGGCGGTGGCAATAACCAGCCGGTATCAAATCCAGTGCCCAATCCAAATCCAACCTGTTGTTGATAAGTCCCCATAAATGGGTTTTTATCAGGTAAAATACAACTGTCCGCGATTGCAGGCATTGATAAAGTTAATAATAGTAATACGGTAAATATCTTTCTCATGCGCGATATTATATCATAAAAATAGTCATAAAACAAATATTGAAATGTATTTTTATGAAAATAAAAAAACGACTACAGGGATCGTTTGTTATTCTGGTAGCGGCGAAGGGATTGTATATTCCCACTCATTTTATTCGTGGGTCCCTTTCCAAATCGCAACGTTTCGAACTATGCTTTGCTTGTTCTCAACTGCTATTTTGTCGGACCTGGGGTCCTCATCCACTCGCGACTATACCAAAATAAAAACCGGGATAAACCCGGTTCAAATTTTGGTAGCGGCGAAGGGATTCGGACCCCTGACCAAAGGATTATGATT
>CAMOXB010000108.1 GCA_946628805.1 uncultured Pseudomonadota bacterium | reverse complement strand
TCGCTGAAGCATATCGTTGTCCAATAACATGTAATGCCGGCGAATATTTATGGCGGTCCGATGGTCTTTCTTGTACTGAATGTCCGGTGGGATACTATTGCCCTGCTGATTCCGTCACATATACGGCATCCGAATATAATGCTTCATCCGAGCTGGGTAAAACAATTTGTCCGGTCGGAACATATCAAGACCAAGTTGGTCAAACAGAATGTTCAATCTGTCCAGATAACAAAACATCACCAGAGGGTGCGACATCCGTTGAACAATGCATAGTTGCATGTCCAGTGGATTATTTTACACCGGCTGATCATCCGGAAATGTGTTTTCCACATGTGTTGCATATTGGTGATAATGTTGTATATCTGAAATCAACAAAACAGACCACGCCATCGTTAAATGTTGGTATAGGCAACGATGTGTTCTATGCCAATATGACGACAACTGCAACACCGATGAACAGCGCGACCGAACAATATCTGAAAATCATGTATAACAATACTGTGTATTATGTGTGCGACGACACAACGTATAATCAATAAAATACTTGATTTTTCAAAAAAAACAGTATATTATATGTCCCGCTGAGCAACCAGAACTGATTAAACAACGGTGTCTTTTGGTCCCGTTCGCGATAAGGATTCTGTGAAACGTTCGGCACAATGAAAACCAAAAACTAAAAGGAAAAAATTATGGCAAGAGCTGGTGCAAAACGCAGCACACGTAAATTAAAAATCGGCCGTTCTTTGGGTGTTAACCTTTGGGGCCAGGCTAAATCTCCATTTAATAAACGTAAATACAAACCAGGTCAACATGGTCCAACATCACGTGGATCTTCGTCATCTGATTACGCAAAACAGATGCGCGCAAAACAGACTTTGAAAGGATACTATGGTAATATCGGCGAAAAGAAATTCCATAAATACTATATCGAAGCCGAAAATATGAAAGGCGACGCACCTGAAAACTTGATTGGTTTGTTGGAACGTCGTTTGGACGCTGTTGTTTACCGTTCAAAATTGGCGCCTACTGTATTCGCAGCACGCCAATTGGTAAGCCACGGACATATCTATGTTAACGGCAAACGCGTAAAAATCGCATCTTATCGTGTTAATCCGGGCGATGTTATCACTGTCAGTGAAAAAGCAAAACAAATGCCATTGGTCGTATTGGCTTTGGAATCTGGCGAACGCAATTTCCCAGACTATATCACAGTGGACAGCGCGAATTTCACCGCGACATTTACACGCGTTCCTGCATTCGAAGATGTTCCATATCCTGTTCAGATGCAACCTGAATTGGTCGTTGAATTCTATTCACGTTAATGGAATTGATTCTTTTATAAACGCCCCACTCTTGTGGGGTTTTTATTTTGATTTTTTGATATATCGGTGCTATAATTTATTCAATAAAGGGTTTAGAAATGGACGACAAGATTGTTTTAACTGGAATAAAGCCAACAGGAACGCCACATATGGGAAACTATATCGGGGCGTTAAAGCCATTGATTGAAATGTCGCAAAATCACAAGACATTTATGTTTATTGCGGATTTGCATGCGCTGAATTCCGTCCATGATGCAAAAGAAATCAAACAACACACATACGAAATCGCGGCATTGATGATTGCGATGGGATTGAATCTGGAAAATACAGTTTTGTTCCGCCAGTCTGATATTGATGAAATATATAAATTATCAAACTTTTTGATGAACGTAACGCCAAAGGGACTGATGAATCGCGCCCATTCATATAAAGCATACGTCGAAAAGAATACTGAAATCGGTGCGGATGTTGATGCCGGGGTTAATATGGGGCTTTATACATACCCTGTTTTGATGGCGGCGGATATATTGCTTTATAATTCGGATATTGTACCGGTTGGCAAAGACCAAAAACAGCACGTTGAATTTGCGCGCGACATTGCCGGCTATTTTAATAACACATACGGCGAAACTTTCAAATTACCAGAACCGATTATTGGGTCGGATGCCGGGTTGATACCTGGGCTTGACGGACGCAAGATGAGTAAATCTTATGACAACACAATTCCATTGTTTGCGCCAAGTGGTGAATTGAAAAAGAAAATTATGCGAATTATCACAGATTCAAAAACACCGGACGAACCAAAGAATCCAGATGAATCTACGATTTTTCAATTATATAAATTCTTTGCAGACGAAAATGAAATTGCCGAATTGCGCGAAAAATTTATCGCCGGCGGTATGGGATATGGAACTGCAAAAACAATATTATTTGAAAAAGTTGATTCTGTGTTGGCAACGCCGCGCGCCGAATACGAAAGATTGATGGCAAATCCGTCGGAAATTGACGCAATTTTAGCAAATGGCGCAGAACGCGCACGTGCGGTTGCATCCAAAACAATTGCAAAAGTTAAAAAGAAAATGTTGGGCTAAACCAAAGGAGATGGAGAGATGAAAAAATATGCAATATGGATTTTATCAGTTATCGGATTTGGCGCAGTTGTATCGTTGGCTTTCGATTTTATAAAACAACCGTCTGAAATCCGCAAGATTAACGTAAACGGCGAATGTTTAACATCTGTTCCAAAGGATCGAACCGCAATTACACTGCGTGTTACAACATTGGATAAAAACGCAGCGGTTTCGATGAAAAAAGCAACCGAAAAAATTGCCGCGATAACGGAATATCTGAAAACAATCGATGCAAAAATGCAGACAACCGAATTCGATTCTTATGAAAAGACAGAATGGAATCATGATTTGCAAAAATCAATCAGTTTGGGTATTGAAACACGTATTGCAATCGAAGTTTCTGCTAAAAATCCTGAAATTATCGAAGATGTGTTGAATAAATTCGCCGGCGTCGAAGATGTTTATACGGAAAACCTGCGTATGTTCACGTCATCTGAAGCGATGAAGCCGGCACTGGATAAATGTTTATCGGTTGCATTGGACGACGCGCGCGCACGTGCGAATGCTTTGGTTTCTGGGGATAAATTAAAGGCTGGAAAATTATTATCGGTTTCATATGACAATATATCATATGGCGAAAGACCAACCGCAAATTATCGTTTAATGGCTGTATCTGCCAAGGCCGCCGGCGCGTCTTTTGATACCGGTGGCAGCATTGTCGGCAAAGACACAGAAATCACAGTTAACGTATCGGCGACATTTGAAATAAAATGAACGAAATAATTGGCGAATTTGTTGAATATCTGTTGAATACCAAGAATTATTCGACACACACTGCAAGCGCCTATGAAAACGATATTCACGATTTTGTGCGTTTTTTTGCACGCTTTAATAATGGTGATGTTGAATTAAAAGATATT
>CAMOXB010000107.1 GCA_946628805.1 uncultured Pseudomonadota bacterium | reverse complement strand
GCAATGGCAAAACAAAAAGAAACCGATATTATGTCTGTATAATTCATAAAGGAAACATTATGTTTAATTTATTCAGAAAGAAAACAATCGTATCGGATATGCCACGCAAAATCCCACAACACATCGCATTTATTTGCGATGGTAATCGTCGTTGGGCTGAACAGCGTGGATTGCCACCATTGATGGGACATCGCGCCGGAATTTCAAACTTTGAAAATTTGGTTGATTGGTTTATTGCACGTGGTGTTTCAACAATTACGTTCTATATATTTTCAACCGAAAATTGGAATCGTTCCAAAGAAGAAGTCGATTTCCTTATGGATTTATTCTATACCGAATTAAACAAAAATATGAAACACGCATTGGAAAAAAATCTGCGTTATCGTGTTGTTGGTTCGCGTGAAAAATTACCAAAGAAATTGGCAAAACTTTGCGATAAATTGGAAGAAGTGTCGGCGGAAAACACC
This sequence comes from uncultured Pseudomonadota bacterium, assembly GCA_946628805.1. Classification (GTDB taxonomy): domain Bacteria; phylum Pseudomonadota; class Alphaproteobacteria; order Rs-D84; family Rs-D84; genus Enterousia. Next base: position 2,880 of record CAMOXB010000107.1, on the reverse strand, counting down.
GGTGGAACGGTTGTGTTTGCGCTGAATTACGGCGGACAAGATGAAATTGTTCGTGCTGTCAATATGGCAATCGAAGCCGGCGAACCTGTAACCAAAGAAACTTTTGAAACATTTATGGACACAGGTGATTTATTACCGGTTGATTTAATGGTTCGCACCAGTAATGAAAACCGTATTTCAAATTATCTGCTTTGGAAATTGGCATATGCAGAATTGTTATTTATCCCGGAACATTGGCCTGATTTGGTAAAATCTGAAAAATTATGGCAATATGTTTTGGACGAATATCAAAAACGTGATCGTCGATTTGGCGGTGGTAAAAAGAAAAACTATTCAGGAAAACAAAAATGAAATTAAACGAATTATCTAATACATCTTTACGTATTTTATCTTCAATCGCGATGTTTGTGATATTGGGGATTGTTGTTGCTTTGGAATATTATTTTCCACAAATTCATGCCGTCCGCATATTGGGCGTATTGATTATGATTGGCGCAATTTATGAAACAATGAAATCATTACGCAATACAGACGCTGAAACATTTAACAAACATGCGCCCTATTTCATTGGGTTTGTTGCTTTGTTAATTTTGATGTTGGCATCGGTGTTCTTTGTCGGCACACGTCCATGGATTATGTTATGGTTGTTAATGATAATTGTTGGCGCAGATGTTGGCGGATGGTTATTTGGAAAATTGTTTGGCGGTGATAAAATGTGGGAACGTTTATCTGCGCACAAAACATGGTCTGGACAAATTGGTGGAATTTTATGCGGAACATTTATGTCTGTGTTATTTTTCCTTTTTATCAAACCATTTGGTAATGATGCAATGTTTGCTGTATTGCTGGGAATTACAATTTCATTACTTTCGCAATACGGTGATTTGACTGCCAGTTTCATAAAAAGATGCATTGGTATAAAAGATTTTGGAAATTTATTGCCGGGACACGGTGGAATTCTGGATCGTTTTGACGGATGGATTTATGTATTACCTTTTATATGGTTTTTTATAAAATAATTGTGTAAGGTAAAGTAAAGGAAGGGAAATAATTATGCATACCATTTTAACAATTGTCGCATTGATTGTCGTTCTGGGCGTCGTTGTTTTTGTCCACGAAGCAGGTCATTTTATGGCGGCACGCTGGGCTGGTGTTCGTGTTGATGCCTTTTCAATTGGGTTTGGTCCGGCAATTTTAAAATGGCACGATAAACATAATACCGTTTGGAAATTGTGCTGTCTGCCGCTGGGTGGATATGTTTCTATCTATGGTCAAGAAGATATGTTTGACCGTAAAAAATACAATAATTTGCCAAAGGCTAAAAAGGTTGGACATTATCTGTCGGTTCCTGCATGGAAACAATTCATAATTATTGGTGCCGGTGTATTTATGAACTTTATGTTGGCATGGGCGATTTATTCTGCAGATTTCATGTTCCGCCCACGCAATATTCAATTGCCAGTCGTTGGTCAGGTTGTTCGTGACAGTGTCGCATTCAAAGCTGGCGTAAAACCAGGCGACGTTATTATGAAAATAGATAATGCACATATCGAAAACTGGGGTGAATTAATCATCGCAAAAGAAATTGCCGACAAACACGATGCAAATGTATTAATTGCCCGTCGTGATAAATTGGTTCGGGTTACATTGGCGTCGGCTGAAAGATGGGGATTGATTGCAGACGGCAGCAAGACAATGTACCGCAAAAAAGGATTCTTTGGTTCGATTTATTCGGGATTACGTGAAACATATCATCAATCAAAAACATTATTGGTTGTGTTAAAACAAATCGTAACCGGTGAACGTTCATCAAAACAACTGGGGTCGTTTATAACTATTGCCCAGGTTTCTGGACATGCACTGGAAGCCGGATTTTTTGTATTCCTTTCCATAATCGCGTTGATTTCTGTGAATTTGGGTGTCGTGAATTTATTGCCATTACCTGTTTTGGACGGTGGTTATTTATTGATTCTGATAATCGAAGCAATTACGCGTCGCAAATTGGGTGGCAAGGCAATGGAATACACTATTGTATGCGGTTGGATTTTAATCATATTGTTATTCGCGTTTACAATGTGGAATGATATCGCACGCGTATTTGGATTAAATTAAAAAAGGCTGAAGTATGACAACACAAATATATAAAGCAAAACCTTATATGAATATCAGACAAGCTTCTGAAGAAGCAATCAGAATTGCACGTGGATTAAATTCTGAAGTTATCGTTGAATTTAATGCTGCACGTTTTGCTGTAAATGCAGACACAAAAATCCAAGATGCCATTACTGCATACACGGCTGTTTGTGATAAAATAGCAAAAACACAACAACAATTAAACCAAAACACAAAATAACCATGAATATAAAAACATTAAAATATTTGCCGTTAATTACAATCGTTGGGAATGCCAATGCAACCGTTGTTTCGCGCATTGATGTTACCGGGAATCAGCGTATGGATGCTGAATCTGTCCGAATACTGGCGGATGTTAAATCTGGGAACGATATCAATTCTGAACGCGTAAACAATATTGCAAAAACACTGCAATCCAGTGGTTATTTCGAAAAAGTTGATGTTAAATTAAATGGAAATGTTTTAAAAATAAATGTTGTTGAATCACCAATCGTAAATATGGTTACGGTCGAAGGCAACGACGAAATTGACACCGAAGATTTAAAGAAAGAAATCAAAACAAAAGAACGTGCATCATACGATAAATCGATGATTGGTGGCGATGTACAACGTATGTTAACGCTTTATCAACGCAAAGGATATTTTGGAACAAAAATCAATCCAAAGCGAATTGATTTAGATAACAATCGTGTAAATGTTGTCTTTGAAATCCGCGAAGGTCATCCGACTTATATTCGTGATATTGAT
>CAMOXB010000106.1 GCA_946628805.1 uncultured Pseudomonadota bacterium | reverse complement strand
TACAGAATAATGTAAATCTTTAACTTTTTCTTTTGTAAACATGTTTTTTCCTTTGGATATATAAACTGGGGTGATTATACAGATATTTTTTGAAAAACGCAACATAAACATTTAAAAAAATGCTTGACTATAATCACTTGTTCATACACAATCGAAACTATTAAATTTTGAATAAAAACGGGAAAAATATGACAAAAGAAACAAGACAATTTTGGCAAGCAATGTGGATAATGACAAAAAAGGAATTGATACCGGCTGTTTTAATCGCGGGCGCAATTACTGCAGGTATTACATATATTGTAAAAAACAAAGATAAAATCAAACACGATTTAGACAGAAATTATGAAAAAAGTGTGTTTTATAAACAAAAAACACTCATAAATACATACAATCCTTTTGAAAAGACAAAATAACTTGACAAAATTAAAATTTGGTATAACGTGTTCTTGTACATAAAAAAGGATTATAAAAATGGCATATAAATCAGAAAGAACATGGAAAGATTTAGAACGTGCAGATAAAGTTGCAATAATTGTTGCTGTTTTGTTGTGGGCTGCCGTTGAAACTGGTGTTTTTGTCCAGTCTGTCGGCGGAATGTCAAAAATTAAACAAATTGCAAAAACTGAAATGGTTCGTAGTCGTTAACAAATAATTTTTTAATAAAAAAACCGCCGTTTGGCGGTTTTTTTGTTTGCAATTCGCAAATCGTAATATTAACGTTTGCTGAACTGTGTTGAACGACGTGCCTTGTGGAAACCATAGTGTTTACGTTCGACGACACGGCTGTCGCGTGTAAGGAATCCAGCAACTTTCAAAGCCTTGCGTAAATCTGGTTCGGCTTTTTCCAATGCTTTTGAAATACCGTGTTTTACTGCGCCGGCTTGACCTGACAAACCGCCACCCACAACCATAGCAACAACATCATATGCGCCGTCGCGTTTTGTTACGTCAAATGGTTGAACCAAGATCATTTGCAATACAGGACGTTTGAAATATTCTTTCATTGCAACGCCGTTGATTGTGATGTTGCCCTTGCCTGGCATCAAATATACGCGTGCAACAGAATCTTTTCTTTTACCTGTGGCATAAATTGCACCAGATAATTTTGCAGATGCAACAGGTGCTTTTGCAGATGCTGTTTTTGGTGCAGCAACTTTTTTTGCAGGGGCTGCTTTCTTTGCGGTTGTTTTAGCGGCTGTTTTTGTCGCTGTTGTTTTCTTTGTTTCTGTCATTATTCGCCCCTTTTGTTTTTACGATTCAATGAACCAAAATCAATAACGATTGGGTTTTGTGCAGCGTGTTTGTGTTCAGAACCTGCATAAACGTGCAATTTTGTTAAACGTTTGTTTGCCAAGGCAACGGCAGTGCGACGACCCATCATACGTTTTACAGCGTTTGTTATTAATTTTTCAGGTTTTTCAGAACGCATCTGTCCCAATGTTCTTTCTTTGGTGCTGCCTGTCCATAAAGAATGCCAAAAGAATTTTGTTTTTTCATCTTTGTGACCTGTCAATGCAACCTTGTCAGCGTTAATAATGATAACATGATCACCGCAATCCATGTTTGGTGTCCATGTTGGTTTGTTTTTGCCACGCAGGATGTTTGCAGTATAAGCCGCCAAACGTCCCAATGTGCAATTTGTTGCGTCAATCAGATACCATTTGGCTTCTAATTCACACTTTTTTAATGATTTTGTCATTGCCATTGTTTTTACCTTTTAGTGTTTGTTTAAAATAGCGTGCACATTATTTATCAAACCCGCACAAAAGTCAAGAAATTTTTATACGGTAATATAATACCTTAATATTGTTTTTGTAATTCCCCAAACATAAACATTTTGTGTTTGCGGACGAATTCTATTCCGCCGCGGGTGTGTTGGTTGGTTTTTACAATGCTGTAATTTGCCATCAGATTTGCCATTTCTTGGGCCAGTATAATTGAACCCGGCTGAATATATTTAAAATTCGCTTTGTCGCACAATGTTTTTAATAGTGTATAAAGATGTTTTAATTCTTCTTTGCCCAGGCAATATCTGCGTTCGTTCGTAAATGTATCAATGCGAAAGTGTTGTGTTTTATAATTATATGCGCATATTCTGAAATCTTCAACAATTCCTGTTATTTTTTCGCCTGGGATTTTTGGTTCTGCGACCAGACCATAATATTCTTTCCTTGGGGCGCGGTTAGAATAATGTTTTATAACACCATTATAAACTTTTGCATGTTTGTAATTATTTTCAGTTGCATATTGAGCGCCAGTTAAAGGATCGTGATATTGGTATCCGTCAGGTGATAACGAATCTTTTTGAACAATAAATCGTTTTGAATCTGTGGAATCCATCATTTCTTCGGATATGTAATAATATGCCAAAAAGATATCATCGACGGTGATATCTTTTGGTTGTTTATTCTTGAATCTATCGAAAAACAGTTTTGAAGCACCGAAATTACCACATGGGATTTGGTTAAATAATTTAATATGCTTGTTTATTTTACTACATTTCAGACGGAATCTTTAAACCCATTAAATCTATTGCGGTTGATAATGTATCAATTGCCAATTTCGCAATGTATAAACGCCCTGCTTTTGTTTTATCGTCAATATCATCACGTAAAATTGGACAATTATGATAGAAATTATTGATTAATTGGCACAAATCGTACGCATAGTTTGCAATCATATCGGTCGCACGGTTTTCGTATGCTGATAATATTGTGCGTTCAAAATCCATAATTTCAATTAATAAATTACGCTCTTCGGTTGATAAATCAAAAGTTTCTGGTTTTGAAATATCGATTCCTGCGCGTTTCAAAACAGAATTCAAACGAACTGCCGTATATAAAATATATGGTCCGGTTTTTCCTTCGAAACTGGTTATCGCGTTTGGGTCGAATATATAATCAGATTTAACATCGTGAATTAAATCATTAAATTTAACCGCCGCCAATGCAATTGCGTTTATTCTTTCATTATCTAATTTTTTACCAGATTCTGCAACGCGTGCCTTAACGGCTTAATTCGCAATATCGATAATATCGTCCAGTCCCGCGGCATTGCCATCACGCGTTTTAAACGGTTTGCCGTCTTTGCCGTTTATTGTACCATATCCAATATGTTCGAATTTATCATATGGATATATACCAGACATATCTGCGGCACGGAACAATTGTTCAAAATGCAATGATTGACGTAAATCTGTAAAATAAATGATTTTATCAGGGTTATCTTGTTGTTTCCTGCAATACACCGCTGCTAAATCAGTAGAATCGTATGTGTATGCACCACGGGAATCGCGCCACATATATGGTGGAATTGGTGCGTTATCTGTATAGCGTTTAACGTTGATTATTTGTGCGCCTTCGTTTTCATAAATCATATGTTTTTCGTTTAATATTTCTTCTACATCTTTCAGATATTTAGCAGCGTTTCTTTCGCCTAAATCATAATCAAAAGGCAAAATATTCAAACGTTTAACGGTGTTATTCATTGCCTGTAAAGATATAGCCAAGAATTTTTCGTATAATGCGAAATAACCCGGATGTCCCGCCTGAAATTTTGCTTTGATTTCTT
>CAMOXB010000105.1 GCA_946628805.1 uncultured Pseudomonadota bacterium | reverse complement strand
GCTTGGACAGGTCAACGTTCTCAAGCTTTTCGCCCAGTTCGGAGGTGACGACTTCACCGCCGGTGACGATAGCGATATCTTTCAACATTTCTTTGCGACGATCGCCAAATCCAGGTGCTTTGACTGCGCATACTTTCAATCCACCGCGCAGACGATTTAACACCAATGTTGCCAATGCTTCGCTTTCAACGTCTTCGGCAATAATCAACAATGGACGACCAGATTGTGCGATTGGTTCCAATATAGGAAGCAATGCTTGCAGACCTGTGATTTTCTTTTCAGAAACCAAAATCGCAGCGTTTTCTAATTCTGCCAACATTTTTTCACTGTTTGTGACGAAATAGGGCGACATAAATCCTTGGTCGAATTGCATACCTTCGACAACGTCGATTTCAGTGTTTAACCCTTTTGCTTCTTGGACGGTGATAACGCCTTCTTTGCCAACTTTTTCCATAGCATCTGCGATTTTTTGTCCGATGTCTGAATCACTGTTTGCAGAAATTGTCGCAACTTGTGCGATTTCAGATGAATCTTTGACTGCGCGTGCGTGTTTTTCAATGTCTTTTACAACCGCTTCAACGGCGATATCAATACCGCGTTTGACGTCCATTGGATTCATACCTGCGGCGATAACACGACGACCTTCGCGGAAAATGTTTTGTGCCAAAACTGTTGCAGTTGTTGTTCCGTCGCCCGCAGAATCGCCAGCGCGTTTGGCAACTTCCTGAATCATTTTTGCACCGATATTTTCGGCGTTGTCTTTCAATGAAACTTCTTTTGCGACCGTGACGCCGTCTTTTGTTGCAACTGGTGCGCCATATGCGCGTTCAATCACAACTGTGCGACCTTTTGGACCCATAGTAATCTTGACCGCGTTCGCCAATTTATCAACGCCCGCCGCCAATTTGTCAGTATTAAATACAATATCTTTTGCCATTATTTATTCCTTTTTATAAAATTCCCAAAATGTCAGATTCTTTGATTAAAACATAATCGTGTCCGTCAATTTTGACTTCGTTCGAAGATGACGCCCATTTTGCAAATAATACAATATCATTAACTTTTACAGACATAGGTATCTTTTGTCCGTCATCATATGCGCCGTCACCAACAGCAATCACGCGACCACGGGACGGTTTTTCTTTTGCGTTATCCGGGATAATAATTCCACCGGCTGTTTTATTTTCTTCTTCGATTCTTTCGATTAAAACATAATTGTGCAATGGTTTAAACATTTATAAAACTCCTTTGCTATGCGTGAAATATAAGTAAAATTTTTTCGTTTTCAAGTCCTTGATTTTATATATATTAAAAGTGTATGATTATATTAAATCAAAGGGGTATGTTATGTATAATAAAGATAATGTTTTTGCAAAAATTTTACGTGGGGAAATCCCAAACAAGACGGTTTACAGCGATGATAATGTGTTGGCATTTTATGATGTTGCGCCAAGGGCAAAAGTCCATGTTCTGGTAATTCCACGCGGTGAATATACCGATATTTTTGATTTTACACAAAATGCGCCGGCGGCGGAACAGACTGCATTTTGGAACGGTGTTCGTAATACGGTTGAAAAATTGGGCTTGCGCGATAATTTCCGTACGGTTGCTAATACCGGTCGTGGGGCGGGTCAATCGGTTATGCATTTCCATTTGCATATTATGAGTGATGAAAGATTTGTCGAAGACTTTTAATATTCGTGTAACACCACACGCAAAACAAAATAAAGTCGTTGAAAGCGATGGTGTTTTGCGTGTCTATACCACCGTTGCGCCTGAAAATGGGCGCGCAAATTCGGCGGTAATTGAATTGTTGTCGGAATATTTTAATGTTCCAAAATCCAGAATAAATATAATTCGTGGATTAACAGGTCGTGACAAGGTCGTTACCATTGATTAATCTTTCGATTAATTCGTCCGGTGTGTTCACAACGTGCAGGTTATAAGTGTCTGGATTTGGCATAAATCCTTCGCTTTGCATATGTGTCATAACTTGTCCAAAAATTTCCCAATATTTTGCAGTGTTCATCATATAAATCGGCTTGCAGGATTCTCCGACTTGTTGTTTTGTCATAATGTCGGTCATTTCGTCCAGTGTTCCGATTCCGCCCGGTAAAATTACAAAAGCGTCAGACAAATCATACATTTCTTCTTTTCGTTTGGAAAGTCCATCAACAACTTTGACATCAATACCTTCGTGGGCTGGTTCTTGTAATGAAACAACATGTGTTGTTGAAATACCGATAACTGTTCCGCCATTTTCCAATGCTGCACTGGCGACAGTTCCCATTAATCCGACATTTCCACCACCAAATACCAATGTCATTTTATTGCGCGCCAATAATTCGCCAATTTTACGTGCGTCGCGTGCATATTCTGGATCGTTTCCCATTTGATGACCGCAATATACAGCCACAGATTTTATTTTTCCGTTCATTTTTCATTTTTCCTTTATTTTTCGAAATTATACCATAAAATAAGTCTGATATGAATCAAAAGTTTTTGGATTTTATTGATAAATATAAAAATTTCCGTATGGCAATCGCGGTCAGTGGCGGTGTTGATTCAATGTGTTTACTTTATTGGATGCACGAAATTGGCGCAGATATTGTCTGTTTACATGTAAATCATAAATTGCGCGCCGAAGCAGATGTTGAAAGTGAATACGTTAGTGAAACCTGTAATCAATTAAATATTCCATGCCATATATTTTATTGGACAGATGAAAAACCAGAAAATGGATTAGAAGCCGCCGCCCGCGAAGCACGATATAAAATGATGACCGATTTTTGCCATGAAAATAATATTGAATATCTGTTAACTGCACATCAAAGCGACGACCAGATTGAAACGTTTTTAATGAATCTTTCGCGGGGCAGCGGTTTATACGGATTGGCGTCAATGATGCCGGAATCAACGCGCGATGGGATTAAGATTTTACGACCATTATTAAATGTATCGCGCGCGGAAATAAAACAATACTGTGATAATAACAATATTAAATACTTTGTTGATTCGATGAACAGCGACGAACATTATACCCGTGTTAAAATTCGTAAAAACAGACATCTTTTAAATGACGAACTGGGGATAAGTGATTCACGAATTTTGTTGGCAATACAAAATTTATCACGCACACGTCAATGGATGGATAAATATATTGAATCACGCATTGAAATGGTAATTCGTTCGTGGGGTGCGTTGTTTGTGGCATCTTTTTTGTTTGACGAATCCGAAGAATTTAGATTAAAGTTCATTGGGTCATTAATTCAAAGAATAGGGGGGGATATTTATCCGGTACGCTTGAATTCTTTGCAAAATGCACTATACAAATTAAGCGGTGGCGATACCAAATTTACATTGGGACATTGCACAATTCGCAGATTGAACGATCGAATCCTTATCGTTCCCGAAGGAAAAAGAACCAGTTTTAGGAAAAGACATGAAAAACGAAAATAAATTGAAAGATAATATTAATAATATGTTTAAAAAGAAAGACGGATCAAAATTTTATTTGGTTGCGTTTGTGATTTTGTTCGTATTATTAATCGCACGTGTTATATTTGTTGGCAATGTAAATAATGTTGCATTGGATAAATCAGACGTCAAAGCACCAATTGAATTGACTTTTTCCGATGTGTTGCGTCGTGCAAATGATATTAAAACGATGGAAATTCACAAAGATGATGTTGCGGTTGGGACTTTAAAAGATGGGACACCATATCGCGCAACAATTACGTATAACCCAGAATTATTGGAAAAGATTTCAAAAAATGGTGCAACGGTTTCTATCAATAATAATGATTCAATGTGGGACAGTGTTGCAAAATGGCTGCCAATTTTGGTCAGTGTGATTTTCCTTTTGTGGTTATTGCGTTTGATGCGTGGTGGAAATGGTGGTGGCGGTATTACACGCAGTCTGATCGGACAAAACCCGACAAAAATCACAACTGGAAAAACCAAGACTACATTTAAAGACGTTGCAGGTATTGACAGTGAAAAACAAGAATTAATGGAAGTTGTCGATTTCTTGAAACACAAAGAAAAATTCAAGGCACTGGGTGCGCGCGTTCCACGTGGTATTTTGCTTTCTGGCGAACCTGGCACCGGCAAGACATTATTGGCGCGTGCCGTTGCAGGTGAAGCGAACGTTCCGTTCTTTGCCACATCGGGCAGTGATTTTTCGGGTATTATCGTTGGACTTGGTGTTGCCAAAATCAAAGAAATATTTGAATTGGCAAAACGTAATGCGCCATGTATTTTGTTTATTGATGAAATTGATGCAATCGGTCAAAGCCGCAGTAAACATTCACTTAACGATAATGACCGCGAACAGACTTTGAATCAATTGCTGATAGAAATGGACGGATTTGCAAATGATACCGGTATTATTGTTATCGCTGCAACGAATCGCCCAGATATGTTGGACAAGGCATTATTGCGCCCGGGGCGTTTTGATAGACAAATCAACATCGATTTACCAAATCTGGAAGGGCGTCGTGATATTCTGGAATTACATGCGAAAAAATTTAAAATTGCAGACAATCTTTCAATGTTGGATGTTGCGCGCGGAACAACAGGATTTTCGGGGGCAGATTTAGAAAATCTGTTAAACGAAGCGGCACTTCACGCGGTACGTGTCGGACATAAAGTTGTTGAAAAAAATGATATCGAAGAAGCGCGTGATAAAATCCTGATGGGACCCAAAAAGAACCGTAAAATCCGTCCGGAAGATATCAAATTGACTGCATATCACGAAGCCGGTCATGCATTCGTCAGTATGCATTATGCCGACATAACAAACCCAATTCACAAGGCGACAATTATTCCACGTGGTCGCGCGCTGGGTATGGTTCAAACATTGCCTGTTGATAACAAGGTTTCAATGACTGTTTCCGAAGTGCGTGCGGATTTGTCTATTGATTTGGCGGGTCGTGCATCCGAAGAAGTTTTCTTTGGTCCAAATAAAATTACGACCGGCGCAGAAAATGATATTATGCAGGCAACCCGCACAGCACGTTATGCAATCACAACCGCGGGTTTGTCGCCAAAAATTGGTATGGTTGCGATTAATCAATTAGATACGTTTGGACAAAGAACTGCGCTGGAAAATGCGTCTGAAAAAACCGCCCAGGCGGTTGATGCGGAAGTACGTAAATGGACAGATAATGCGTATAAAGATGCAAAATCTTTGATTTCGAAAAACAAAGCGACAGTTGAAAGAATCGCAAAGGCTTTGTTGGATAAAGAAACATTATCTGCCGACGAAATCCGCGATATTATTGCGAATAAAAAAACTGGTGCTAAAAAGACAACAAAAAAATCAAATGCAAAAAAATAACGAAGTCAAATTTGAAGTTCTGCATTTGCCACCAATGAATACAAATTCATTGGTGGTATCTTGTGGAACAGATGCGGTTATTTTTGATGCGTGGGGCAAGGCGTCGGATTGGGAAAAGGTATTAATTGAACGCGGATTAAAACTGCGTGCGATTTATTCAACACATGGACATCCAGACCATATATCTGCGGCACCCAGTCTGGCTCGTGCATTTAATGTCGATTGGTATTTAAATGCAAATGATAACTATTTAATCGGGTGGGGTAATGAATTGTTGGATATGTTCGGTATCCCGCATATTCATGCAAATTATAAAAAGCCAATTAATTTATCCGCTGGGACAATCGAAATATTGCCAGATATAAATATGGAAATTATGGAAAGTCCAGGTCATACCCCCGGGGGATTAATGTTTTATTTTCCAAAATATAAAATATTAATGACGGGTGATACTTTATTTGCAGATTCGTATGGACGCTATGATTTCCCAGGCGGAAATTATGATGAATTAATGCAATCGATTCGGAATTTATATAATCTGGATTTGGATGACGAAACATATGTTGTCCATGGACACGGTATGGATACGACGATTGGTTGGCTGAAAAAACATAATCCGTATTTTAAAGCGTGAAAACCAGAACGCGATTTATTCCAGACAAATATTTTTCGATTCGTTAAAATTTCCATCCATAATTTATGAATATTTAAATAACTGGGTTTGATTGAACTGCGACGATTTCAAGGTATATTTTGCCGTCGTGTTTTAATAAATTTTTTGTGTTTTTTGCAATCTGTTCGTATGCCATTAATCCATCGTTTTTCGCGTAT
>CAMOXB010000104.1 GCA_946628805.1 uncultured Pseudomonadota bacterium | reverse complement strand
AATTTTCCACTTGTGTAATTTTTATTGGCGTATAAAATAGTTTTTGTTCTTTCGGGGAGTAGCGCAGCCTGGCAGCGCGTTTGTCTGGGGGGCAAAAGGTCGCGGGCTCGAACCCCGACACTCCGACCAAAAATTTTTATTTTATTGCTTTATATAAAATACCTTTTATACTTTCTGATTATGATAAAGATATCAAAAAGAAAATTGAAAAATATCAAAGAATGGATTAAATTTGCGCTGGCAATTGTGTGCGTTGTTGTGTTTGCAGTGTTCTTTGTGTTTGGAATTTGGTCGCCAATAAAACAACCGGTCAATGTTATTATCCCACGTGGTGCATCAATTACTGGGACGGCGAATCGCCTTTATAATAACAATATTATTAAATCAAAAGATTTATTTTATTTTTCGATTCGTATGAACGGTGGAAAAATTCAAGCAGGTGAATATGAAATCCCACGTGGGGCAGGTGCATGGACAATTGCATCAATGTTATCGCATGGTCGTGTTGCGACGACTACGATTACTATACCCGAAGGATTCACAATTAAACAGACGAAGAATATGTTGATGAATATGCCGTTCTTGGTCGGTGATGTTGATTGCAATACTTCAAATCCAATATGTGATTTACACGATGGTGATATTTTCCCAGATACATATCGAATTGCACGCGGAACATCGCGTCTGGCGGTTTTGGATCTGGCGCGCAAGAAAATGATTGATGTAAAAAAATCTTTTGATGGCGCAAAGTATCCGTCGCCGTTAAAAGACTGGAACGATGTTATGGTTTTGGCATCGATAGTCCAAAAAGAAACACCATTAAAACGCGAAATGCCAATTGTTGCCAGTGTATATTTGAATCGTCTTAATATAAATATGCGTCTTCAGGCGTGTCCGACAGTCGTTTATGCACTGACGGATTTCGAAGGTGATATGCATGGTGCACCATTGTTATCGGGACATTTGAAAATAGACAGTCCATATAACACATATACACATAACGGATTGCCACCGCATCCGATTGCTAATGTTGGTCGTGATGCGATTCGCAGTGTATTAAAGCCTGCAAATACGAAATATTTGTTCTTTGTTGCAGACGGGCGGGGTGGACATAAGTTTTCACGTGATTATAACGAACACCAAAAAAATCATGACGCATGGCGCGAAATCAAAAAAGAATTAAATCCGTCTTTGCGTTCGCAAAGCCGCGATAAATAATCCGATTATTATAGCAAAATAAAAAATGCGCATACTCTTTTCGCGCGCAACGTGCACAATTATATCATATTTTTTTATTTTAGGCAAGAAATCTATTTCCTTGTTAACACGCGGTTTGTATGCGATAATAATCCTATCAGGAATAACCTGATTTAAAGTTTAACCAGAGAGAAAGGATAAAAAATGAAAAAAATCGCTTTAACATCTTTATTGGCTGTATTTGCAGTATCTGCTGCATCTGCTGCAACAAGTCCATATGTTGCTGCGCACGTTGGTTATGTTGCACCAACAGTGACTGTTTATAATAATCATGCGAATTATGGTACGTTTTTAAATGATGACTTTGCTTATGATTTTTCTTTTGCGGCGGGTGTAAAACATGATTTGGGTTCTGCATTCGCATTGCGTGGCGAAGTTGAATATGATTTAAAAACTGGGTTAACATACCACATTGAAGGTGAAGAAGAAGGTAACCATTGGGCTGAAGACGTGTGGATGCGTTCACATACATTGTTGTTCAATGGATATATTGATATGAAAACTGCATCTGCTTTAACACCTTATGTTGGTGCAGGTCTTGGTTACCAATGGAATCATATGAATGATGGTGATAAACCACATGCGTTTGCATGGCAAGTTGGTGCCGGTGTATCATACGCATTGTGTGATCATTTGTCACTTGATTTAGGATATAGATATTTGTCTTCTGCTGACAAAATGTCTGGTGAAGATGGAACGAAAAAATTCCATACTGCGTATCATCAATTCCGTTTGGGTGCTGCATACGCATTCTAAATCAAAAATTGATTTTATTCCAAACCGGTCAATCGACCGGTTTTTGTTTTTATTTACTTGAAAAAAGTCCTTTTTTATGAGAAAATATACACATCAGGATAAACCTGGAATTTTGAAAGAAAGGATAAAAAAATGAAAAAAATCGTATTAACTTCTTTGTTGGCTATGTTGGCTGTATCCGGTGCGGGTGCTGCGAATGTAATCGACGGTAATCCAATATATATGCCAAAGGCTGGACATTTTTACAGTGTTACATCGGTTGATACATCTTCGAATAATGTTGATGTTTTTGATTTCGGTGAACATTTGGGTTATGGTATTGCCGATTGGTGGACATTTGAAGTTGGAACTTCTGTTGTTGCAGATGATTGGTTTAATTCAACCCAATGGAATGATTTGGATGTTAATACAACAATCCGTTTTGTTGATAATACAAATTGGAAATGGGATTTGATGGCTGGATATAATGTATCCCCAATATTAGGATCGGGCGGGCATCGTTTCTTGCATGGTTCGTTCTTTGATATTGATGATACAGAATATGTTTGGTCATATGGTCTGCGTGCTGGATATACATCTGGCGCATTGACAATCGCAGGTCATGTTATGACAGATTATATTAACAGTGAAATGTTTAATTGGCGCACCAAAGGATGGCATATGTTGCGTGCTGGTATTGATGCACAATACGTATTAAACGATGAATGGAATGTTGTCGCTGGTGCTGAATATCAAAAATCTTTGAACCTTTATAACAAAGAATTGGGTGAATGGACGGTAACATTCGGTGCAAATTATAACATTGATGAAACAAAATTTGTTGGTGTGTATGTTTCAAAAGATATT
>CAMOXB010000103.1 GCA_946628805.1 uncultured Pseudomonadota bacterium | reverse complement strand
TTTAAGATGAAAATTGTGCGCTTATTCAATATATTCGCGACCCTCCAACCAAAACAAGTTGGAGATTTAACGTCTTTTACGACGCATATTGAACGGGTTACTACACCCCATCAGCAAAATTCTTGCTGACGTTTCGATTTTACCAGAACACAAAAAACATAACAATCAAAAAATATACCAAATTAAAAACCGCCCTGATGGGCGGTTAATTATGCGATGCACTTTGTCGCAAAATCTATAATTGAACCGTAAAGCACGGCGAAAAAGAAACACACACTGCCCCCGATAACAAACAAATGCCAAAGTGCATGTGCGAATTTCAAACGACGCCATAAATAGAATATAATTCCAAACGAATATGACAATCCGCCCGCCAGAACGAACCACATTCCGCGTGCTGAAATTGTATGTATCATTGCTGGCAAAATCCAAACCAATGCCCATCCCATAACCAGATATAACACAACCATCCATTTTGGCTGGTTATGTGGATTATGAATCTTCATAATTGCACCGAATATTACAATCGCCCATAATATTCCGAACATTGTCCACCCCAGTGCAGTATGTCCACACCGATTCAAATTCACCAACAAAAATGGTGTATATGTTCCAGCAATCAAAGCATATATTGCAATTGAATCCCATACTTCGAAAAAGCATTCGCTTTTATCACCAATCGTCGCATGACACATTGTTGAACCAAAATAAAGTGTAAACATTGTGAACCCAAATATCGAACATGCAACCGTTGCCCAAACGTTATGATGCACAACTGCAAACGCAACCAACAAACAAAGACCAGCCATTGCCAATCCGATACCAATACCATGTGTTAATATATTCAATACTTCTTCGGATTTTGTGGATTGACGTTCCCAACGGAAAAGCCCTGTTGCACGCAACGCCTTTAATAACAATGATGCGTGTTTATCTTTTTTAACCGCACGCAGTTTTTGTTTAATAGCTTTTTTTGTTTTTGTCATTTTGCCCTTCCTTTCTTTTCATAAATAAATTACAAAACCATATTTATTCGTTCATTAACACGTTCGCCACCCAACACATGCATTAACGAATAAAGGTCTGGGGTATTTGTGCGACCGGTCATTGCAACACGCAGATTCATTGCAACATCGCCCGGTTTAACACCGCATTTTTCTGCAACCGCGACAATTTTATTCCACCATGTATCTTTGTCATCGTTTGCATCAAATGTCGCAATAAATTCGCGCAATACGTCTTTGTTATATTCATATTCTTTATTCGGCACGAACAAGAAATCCCAGAAATACGAAACTTCATTTAATGTTTGTTGCCATGTGATAAAATCCTTGCGAATACGTTTTGGATTATCGCGTTCAATCGACAACACAGATGTCAGATAATCAATATCTGCAATTTGTTTTTTATTATCATCATTTCCATATTCGCCCGCCCAATCAACAACAGACTTTACCAAATCAGGAACCGCCATTGTCGCGATATATTCTTTTGCCCACCATTCCAATTTTTTCATATCAAACAATGAACCAGACATTGGGATTTTCTTTGGACGCATTTCATAATCCCAGAAAGATTTTACCATGCCTTTCATTTTGGCTTCTTCATATCCAGATGCCGCAATATTTCCCAAATATTCAATCACAGATTCTGTTGGCCAACCTTGTTCCAAGAAAAATGCAACGTTGGCTTCGGGATCTTTACGTTTTGATAATTTTCTCTGTTTTCCAGATTCTTCATCGATTTTATCAATTGTCGATGTATGAATATAAAGCGGTGGTGTCCATCCCATCATACGAAACATTTGAACATGTAATGGGAACGACGAAAGCCATTCTTCACCACGAACAACATGTGTAGTGCGCATAAAATGATCATCACACAAATGCGCAAAATGATACGTTGGCAATCTGTCGTTTGATTTAATTAAAACTGTATCTTCGTTATTTTCTGGGAACGAAATCGAACCACGAACTGCATCTTTACAGAAAATACGTGTTTCCGGATTACCGTTTGAATAAAGGCGTATTGTTGGCACTTCGCCATTATCCAAGTGCGCAATTATTTCATCATCTGTAATATTTCTGTCACGCGCCCATTCACCATAAATTCCGGTTGCAAAACCTGCGGCGGTTTGTTGTTTACGAATTTCTTCCATTTCATCAGGTTTCAAAAAGCAAGGATATGCCATACCTTTTTCCAACAAATATGCCGCAACACTGTGATAAATATCTTTACGTTGTGATTGATAATATGGGCCATATTCCGGAATATCATTATATTTCAATCCGAATTTTTCTAATGATTTGATAATGATATCGACCGCATCTTTGACTTCGCGTTTTGTATCTGTATCTTCGATACGCAGCATAAATACACCACCAGATTGCATTGCCAATTTACAATCAATCAATGAACCATACAACCCACCCAAGTGCATATATCCGGTCGGACTGGGTGCGAAACGCGTAACCATCGCCCCTTCTGGTAAATTACGGGCTGGGAATTTTGCTTCCAATTCGTCCAATGTATATTTTGGTGCCGCGCCCAGAACGCGTGCTATTAAATCTTTACTTAAACCGTTACGCATTTTATTTATCCTTGTTTTTATAACAAACTGATTTTATACTAATTATATGGAAAAACAAGAATTAAAACATTTTGAAAATCAAAATTTACGCACATTCGGTCGCAGACACGGTAAAAAATTATCAAATCGCAAACAATGGCTGATGGATAATTTATTACCAGAAATTACCCCAAAATCCGATGATTTAGCCCAAAAACCAGCAATTCTGGAAATCGGTTTTGGTAATGGCGAACACCTGCGCGATTTGGCTTTGGCAAATCCAGACAAAATTATTGTTGGCGCCGAACCTTTTGCAAACGGGGTTGCCGCCCTGATGTCAAGCATAGCGAACGAATCGGATAACGTATTGATGAACGAATATAAAAATATTCGCGTATTCCCAGACGATGTCCGCTTAATGTTAAATGATTTGCAAAATATAAACTTTGATGAAATTTGGGTCTTGCACCCTGATCCGTGGCCAAAGGCACGACATGAAAAGCGTCGTTTATTAAATCACGATTTCCTGAATTTATTGTCAAAACATATACAAAACGGCGGAAAAATAATTATAGGAACGGATCATTGGGAATACTATGATTGGATTGTTGAACAATTAAAGCAAACAAGTCTTAAAATCAAATCAACGAATCTGGATATTATAAAAACACGATATCAATTGAAAAACAAGGCTGGCACAACAAATCCGAAATATTTGGTATTGTCTTTATAATCAATAATCCAGAAAGAAACGCAATTTGTCGTTTAATTCCGGGCGTAATATTTCAGTCAAACGAACAACCTGGTCAATACGGTCGAAATTGTTTCCCAGCACAAAGTGCAAATCACCATCAAAATCCCAATTCTGTAATATCGCATAAATCCGACCAACAAAATCCGAACGATTGCCCATATCTTCATTTAATGTTAATACCAATGTATTCGCACGAATATCTTTTAATTTTTGAAAGAAAATGCTCAGATTGCTGACATCTATATCCGACACATCCATACCAATACACAAATCGTGACCAAAGAACAAATCATCACGAACAAATTGCAATGCCGCAACAAAATTATCAAAATCACGCGATTTTATAAATATCTGAACGCCGTCTGCACCATGTCTGCATACATTTACAATATTTTCGGACAGCGCGTCCATATCAGAATCAACACTTTTCCCAGATATCGGGTTAAAATCGTATCGGGTTAATATTTTTACATCCATTTTTTCAAGATACGTCCAAACATCTGCAACCTTGGTCGGTGGCACAGACACCATATGCACATCATTATTGATAATATTATCGCACATTATCGCCAAATCGTTGGTATCTGATACATCTTCACACCAAAGCGCAATACGTTTATCCGAATCAGAAAAAATTTCATTTATATCAATCATTTTATTCCAGTTTATCACAAAATATGATAGAATAGAAATGAAATGAAAAATAAATTTGAACATATTTTATTATCAATCTTGTTGGGATTAACTGTATTACTGGGGCTGTCATTCTGGCTGAATACGGTTTTTAACTTTAATATATTTTGTGGTGCACACTGGAAAGAATTATCTAAATTGCAGGCTGCACACATACCGATCAGCATACATTTTTATATCTCTATCATCATCGCAATATTTATATTTTTGTTTGGGGTGTATTTTATATACCGCCAAGAAATTCGTAATATTTATATTCGAAAATCAACTACACCTGTTTCGGAACCGATAAAACCAACCGAAACACCACAACATTTTGAAATAAATCAATCGCGTCCACCACGATTAAACCTGCCAAAAAACATGGTTCAAATTGCGGCACAAAATAATGCACAAACGCAACCAAAAGAAACTAAATCAAATGAGAATTCGTCAACGAATCCGTATAATTCAATAATCGCAGATACTTTTTCAAATAACGGATATTTGGTAAAACAAAATCCATCTATAATTGGATTTATTCCAAATTTATTTGCAATTGGAAACAATGAAATTTTATGGATTGGCGGTGTTGATTGTGATAAACAAAAGATGTTATCTGCGATTGAAAAATTAAAATCTGTATTTACCGAAACATTGGAAGACATTCCAATTAATATAAACGCTTTTATACTGGATACAATGAATAAATACCAAAAAGATAGCGACCAATTATTGGTATTCAAAAATATCGATGAATTAAAAGATTTTATTGCATCACATCCTGGGGACGAAATAAAAGAAGACGAACGTGAAAACTTTGATTCGTATTCTGAATATATTGATACAATAATAAAATACATAAAAAATTTATAAGGTAAAATAAATGCAATTAAATGAACATTCTGCAACAGAACGATTGGCACAATTGGGTATGGATGATATGCCGGTGATTCCGTTCGAACCAAAGAAATGTTCTTTATCACCGGATTGGTTCAAAGAATATTCATCACTTCGTCGAAAATTTCTTGAATCGCTTACTGATTCATTTGAAGAAATTGCATTTATGAATTTGCCCCAAGACGATTTTATAAACCTTGTTATGGGAAAATCATTACCTGATAATTTATCAATACGATTTCGTATTCCTTTACTTTGGGGTGGCGATTTAGACATATCAAATATGTTCTTGTGTTGGACATTTCCACATTCGCACAATATGGATCGTTTTATAATTGAACAAAGTGATGCAAAAACAATTTATTTACCAAATCCAGAAAAAAAGATTTATGTTCCGGCACACACTGGTGGCGGCGGTGAAGGTGGAAACGCAACATCAGACCGATTAAGTCAAGCCGCCTTTGCAATGATGTCTGAACGTGGGAATGAATAAAAAATGACAAAAGACGAATTTTTATCTTTGATGAAATCACGTGGTGCAACATTTTTTGCACCAACCGAATTACCAATGATAAACATTGCAAATTCGGGATTACAGGCAATGCGCGCTGCAATGATACCAAATTTTTTACAGGAACTTTATACAACATGCTTTGCCATAACATTGGGTTCATCGTGTATCTTTGGGCCTGTTGAAATTAAACGCGGAACAAAATATCCCCTGCCCGCGATAACAACGATAAACAAAGATATGATTGGTAATAAAAATCTTTTCGGAAAAACTATATTTGGTCGAAATGATTTATTCTGGTTTGCATATGATGCGTATGGTAATTGTTTTATGTTGGATAATTTAACATTATCTGTATTACGCAAATATGACAACCCATATCGCGCAATGTTTGATTGTTTAATTGTTGGGAAAATATAATATGAAAAAAATTTCTGTATCTTTATCTGGACACCAAACCAGTGTATCACTGGAACCAGAATTCTTTGATGTATTACAAAAATTAGCCATACAACAAAATAAATCTGTTGCATCAATCATAAAAAGCATTGATGAATCACGAAATCCAGATTCTAATCTTTCTTCTGAAACAAGGGTATGGATATTAAAACAGATATTGAAAACATCAAAATAAATATCATCCACATATCGCGCCCAATCATTCGATATGGCGTGTTATGCGCCCCCCATACAAATCCGTCCAAACTGCCTGTATCACCAACCGGCATCATCGAAATTATATTTCCGTCCGAACCAATAAACGCACTGATTCCCGAATAATTTGCACGCACAATTGGTAATCCTGATTCAATTGCATATCGACGCACCATATCAAGATGTTGAAATACACCTGGGGTTAATCCAAACCACGTATCATTTGTTATATTTATGATTGCATCTGGATTTGTGCCGTATGGAATTAAAGAATCTGAAAAAATAATTTCATAACAAATTGCCGGTGCAAATACAAATTCACCACCTTGTGTTTTTACACTTATTAATTCTTTGCCATTGCCCGCGCTTAATTGTCCAGGCGTTGGGATAACATCCCCAAACGGACGATATTCACCGAACGGAACAAGATGTGATTTACTGTACAATTTTTTAACAATTCCATTTTTATCTGCAACAACCATCGAATTGAATACTTTTCCGTCTTTATACGAATTTGCCCCCATAATAACATTAGTGTTTAATATATGTGATAATGGAAATGAATTATCAACAATCATATATGGATATGATGTTTCTGGGAATACAATTAATTCTGGACTTTCACTTTTATCATTTGTTGCCCATATAAATAAATCACGAACTTTTTGTGATGCGATATTTCGTGCTTCATCTTTACTGGTTGGAACCTTGTATACGGCAGATTGCGCCGGTTGCACAATTCTTATTAATGGCGAACGATTCATATTATCTGATAATATCATATTATGATAA
>CAMOXB010000102.1 GCA_946628805.1 uncultured Pseudomonadota bacterium | reverse complement strand
TTACCGTTTTCATCACGATTGACCACCAACATAAAATCACCGGAATCTGACGGTAATGATGGATTCGAAATATAATCGCCCTTTAATTGATATGTATTTGACGCATTTACATTTGTCAGGTATCCACTCATATCCGGCGCAACGACGTTTTGTAATTCGGCTTTTGTTGCATAATCACCAATCGGCTGATAAGTGGTTTGTGCCGCCTGTGTTGTCAAATAATTGTTTAATGTGCTTGGCTGAACCGCTGTATTACCAGCCGCCGCGCCTGCACGAATATCTGTCAAATCATTAATCTTATCTTGTTTGCCGTCCAAAAGTCCGCTCATATCACCTGCACTGATATCTTGAACCTTGGCATCTATTTCTGCTTTGGTGTAATATCCGGTTGCAAATTCATCCAAATCTTCACCAGAAAGCTTGTTTTCCATTTCTGCCGCCAAACCATCAATATCATCAGACAATGCATTAACACGATTCGGTAATCCTGCAAAGCCTTCGTCAACAGAAATTGTATTGTTATCCAAAACAATACCTTCACCCGCCGACAATTCATTTTGTTTGGTTGGCATCGTATCTTCCAATGAAATGATACGATCTTCCAGACCACTGACATCCGCCGGTGCTGGCGTTGGATTTATTGCCGGCGCCTGATTAGGTTTTATATTAACCGCATTTCCCGATTGAATATATGGTGCAACTTTAAATCCCAAACGATTCGAATCGGACGAACCAGATGCACTGGAAACACGATTCGATAATGTGCCTGTTGTAGCGCTTTGCGCACGAATCGAACCCAAACGTTGTGGTGTTGAAACTGTATTTGTCTTGGTCGGCGTATTCTGTTTAACCGTCGCAGAATTTACACCAACGCGCGCTGGATTTGTTCCCAACATCTTTACAGACGGAACAGCGTATGCGTTTGCAATACTGAATGTGCAGAGCACGACAAAACTTGATAAAAATCGCTTATTAGATTTTTTCATGATTCCCTACCTTGGTTTATATGATATCACAAAAAGGGGTTAAATCCAAACGCAATTTAGAAAAAATTTTTAACCTTGCATAAAACACCAGAAACACGATATATTCATGTATATCAAAAGGGGAATTTATGAATATCTATGATTTCAAATTAAAAAATATTAATGGCGATGATTGATTCAGATGTAAGAATTTTTGAGATAGATCAATTAAGTCTTATGAAAAATTCAGCAAAACGAACAATAGTCTTTTGAATGAATCTCTTCGCATTGTTTGTATCTAAATACTTTCGTGTTACTGTCGCTTTTATTACTTTGTTGAGCACTTATCGTTTGTATCGATGAATTATTCGTTTGATCTTCTTTTATTGTTTCATAAAAGAAGCAAATGATAACCAATATGCCAACAAATTTGAAAAATCCTTTCATTATTCTCTCTATAGACAATCCTTTTTAAGGTTGTCGTATTGATGATTATATTCCCCCGAAAGTCCAGTCGTTTCTGTAAAATGTTCTTTAGATTTTTTATTTACAAAAGGTGCGCTTAATTGTATCATTATCTTAGATGACTCGATATAAATTAAATATTTTAGATGGCGATTATGGCCTAGATAATAAAGACATATCGTTTTTGTTTGATTTTTTATCTGCAAAAATCACAAAAAATACGATACATAAGATAAATTTTAAAATTCAATCCATGCAAAAAAATAACCGAGATTATGGTTTGATACAATTATCAAAAAACGTATTAATTGGAATATTAAAAACAAAAGATACAAACAGTTTTATAAATCTCGGTTACCCGTTTCCAATTTCAATAAAAAAAATCAATATAAAGTTTAATGGCTATACTGTGAATTTTTATTTGCGGGGTGAAAATATTCGTGGCAGACAAAGGAAATATGTGTTTCAGTGTTTTCAAAATGCTATTATTCATAAAATTAACAAAACAAATGTATTTAAAAAACAGCTTGAAAAAACATATTTAAAACATCAAAAAACTTTGATATATGTCGACCTGTACAGATTTATTGGCGACGGAATATTAGGGTTGTATTTTATAGATAATTTTCAGAAGCACTTTGGTGCAAAGGCAGAACAAACACATGTTTTTTCTAGGAATAATCGACATATGCCACGAAAAAACAATGTTCATGCTATCTCAGAATTAACGAATTTTGTTCAAAAGTACGATTATTTTACAATAGTCATTCCTGATTTATTAGATAACCAATTTAACGAATTTATGGATATGGTTCATACTTTAAAACAGAAAAACGTGTTAATTATAATTCCTAGTCGAAATATGTATATTGAAATATCGGAAAAAGGCAACCAAATATTCTGGTACAGAAGTCCAGATGTGCTGCTTACCAATCAACCAATAGTTGATTATATGCAACAATGTATGTCAGCTTTTATAGAAAAAAACAAAATAGAACAAGTAAAAATACCGTCGTTGAATAACAATTTATTCATAGATCCGTTTAGTTCTTTGAAAGAAAAAACAATCCCTTTTGCAGAATGTGCGCTTTTGTGTAAAAAATTAATGACTCAAGGTTTTAGGCTTTTTGTATCAAATGGATTGAACCAAGATGAATATACAAACAAATTGAAAAAGCTCGGTGTAAAAGTTGTCAAAGATACGGGCTTAAACGATTTGCAACATAAACTGAAAAAATATAATATTGGGCTTATAATCAGTACGGATTCATCTGTCGCTCATTTAAGTGCATATTTACATATTCCAGTCATTGTTTTATATAGGAGTTATTTTTGGGACCCATTTACCGTTCAGTCGATCACGAATGATTCACCTGGGGGATTTTGTCGTGCAGATTTGCCAATGTTTCCTCTTGTTGATGCAACCCCAGATGATGTTGTAGGCCTGTTGTCAACCATCAATCAGAGAAACCAATTTGATATGTTAGAACACGAAATAGAAAAGTTTTGTTCTGCAGATGACAAGACGGTTTTAAAAACACACAATAAATTAATGTCATTAACAACCGTCCAAGAAGCCTATAATCCAGATGTTTTATTGCGTGGAATATTGAATAAGTCAAAAAGACATGACACTTGGCAAATAGCACATAACATTTGGGAAAATTTACCAGAATATAAAATATCTAAATTCTATCGTTGTTGACAATTTTGTGAATAATTTAGCATTGGATAAAAGCAACATTCTGTACAACATGGACAGGTTTCGTGTTTTCCTAAATCAAATATCTGAGTTGGTTTGATAATTGTACGCGCACTGTTAATACATGGTGCAATAGTGCC
The DNA here is from genome assembly GCA_946628805.1 of uncultured Pseudomonadota bacterium. Classification (GTDB taxonomy): domain Bacteria; phylum Pseudomonadota; class Alphaproteobacteria; order Rs-D84; family Rs-D84; genus Enterousia. The sequence continues at coordinate 1,539 of CAMOXB010000102.1, read as the reverse complement.
ATCAGGACGTATAAACACGAAATCTTTACCAGCGCGACAATTATTCATAACTTCTATTTGACCTGTTTGAATAAATTTGTTTTGAGCAAATATAAAAACATCATCAGATTTATATTTTTTTGCAAAGTTAATTATTTCATCGATTTGGTTTTTGTTTAACGTGAAATCAGATATACAATTATGATAATAAGTATCATTATTATTGGCAAATCTAAATGTATATGTACAACCATTGTCTTGCGCGATAGATTTTATATGCTTAAGGTTTGCAATATCTGCGTTTATAGGCGATATTGTAGCAGATAAAACAATATTTAATTTTGGGAAATCTTTTCGACAAAGTTTTAATGTGTTTATAACTTTGTCATATGCTGATACACCACGGATCTTATTATGAATTTCTTTCGTGCCGTCTAAAGATAAACACAAATATTCATTTTTGGTTGTGGTGTACATCTCTGTCCAAAAATCATGTACTCGTATCGGTAACAATCCATTAGTGTTAATCCAAAAATGTTCTAAATTAGGTAATTGTTTTCGAATTCCTTTTACTATTTCTATAATGTCTTGTCTTAAAAACGGTTCGCCACCTGAAATACTGATGTCTACCAGTGTTTTAAAGAAAGGTGCAGAAAATAATTTAATAAAATCTTGTGTATTTAATTCAGTTTCTGAAATTTTAGATTTCCAAATATTACACATAACGCAACGACTGTTGCAGCTGTTGGTAATGGCAATAGTTGCGTTTTTCAACATTATTTTCGTACTCTTTGTAAATTGTTATCATAAATCAACTTGTTCAGCCTTTTCCTGAATTCTGCATCTGGCAAGTTAATATTCAAATTTATCTTAAAGTTTTCTCTTTGTTCTGTTTCTGCAATTTCTAAACTATGCAAATTTCGTTCGTTTTCTTTTTGCAATACTGCATAGGTTTCTTCAAAAGATTTACTAAATTTAATACCTGCATCCAACCAATATTGATAAGATATTTTTGCAACATATTTTGCATTTATTGTTTTGAATAGTGGTAAAGATACAAGTTTTTTTGATAATTGTCTCAAACGATACTTGTGACTTTTATAACCTGGTACAACACCCTCGCCAGATATAAGCATAAATGTTTTTATACAGTCTATTACATTAGTCATATCATCAAAATTCGTGTCAGTATATAAATCACTAAATTCACGATAATATGGTTTTTGCGGTTCTAAAAGATATTTAGCACGTTCTATACCAAGTCCGACTTCTATAATATTTGTTTTTGAATCAAAATGTGGATAATCATGCATAAAAATAACTTCGGAAAATTGATGATTATCAACATAAAAAGCCAGCGTAGATTGGGCAAAATGTCTGTCTCCCCATTGTGTTGTTTCGCTCTTTGTTCTGGTTTCTATATCAGCAGGATTAGCACCTGCTTGTAACATAAATCTCTGTAATTGCGAAGTTAATCTTAAAAAATCATCTTCTACTGCATTGAAATGCGTCACAGAGAAATTTATAAAAGATGTGCCAGAGCCTTGTTTTACTGTATCA
>CAMOXB010000101.1 GCA_946628805.1 uncultured Pseudomonadota bacterium | reverse complement strand
TTTGTTTTTTCACAATAACGGTTTGAAACACATTTTTTTCATTCCATTGTATCATTATCGAAATCCGTAGTAATCTTTTCCATATAATTCCATTCATTTGCCAAATATTCCCCATGGGTTTTTGTAATATTTTCCTGTTGGGTTGATATAAATGCACGATTATCCGCATTTTCAACACCAGATTGCACAGCATCACCGACCATAGCAGCCCCAGCAGCTGCAGTTGCAGCAGCTATCACAGAACTAGCAACCCACATTGCACTCAACACATCAACACTTGCTTCAACCCAAATAGTACTCGCCACACCAGCACTAAAAATAGTAGAAACTACTATTGCCGTCACAACAACAATTCCAATAACAATTTTTGCCCATAATGATTGACCAACGGGCGCCTTGGCGAATGCCGACACCGCTGCCATATTAACACATGCTGCGCGTGCGGCAGCCTTTTGTGCATCTTTACCATTTAATTTCAAATTATTTGCCAATCTTTCTTGAATCCTTGACAAATCTGTTTGCATACGTTCGCTTAATTTATCATATTCGCGATAATAATTATCTTTGGCCTGTTGTAATGCGGCGTTTGCAATATTTCGACGGACCGTGTTCGATAATTGTGGAAAACGAACTTTGTTATCTTTAAACATATCCGTTACACCCGCAACATGACGACCGGTCATACAATATTGAACAAAGTTATCACTTTCGACCGATTTAATTACACGATTAATATCGGATTGTAATTGATTTAATTCGCTGCGCACCGATTCTTTATCACGTTCGGTGATTTCAATATCTTTTTCATTATCTAATGCCGCAATATACGCATCAATATCAATCATACCGTCATTGGTAATTTCAACACTTTCCCATTTGATAACACCGGTTATAACCCCTGCAAACGGTAATACCGGTCCCAATTCTTCGGATTGTGCATTTTTATTACGTCCCAATTCATAATCCGAAATATCATCAATGCTGGCGCGACAATCAAACCATTTGAATCCTTTGGTTGAATCGGGGGAATCGGTTGAATATTGGCATACTTTGTATTCCAAAGATTGCGCACCAATTTTTGTCCCCAGCGCATATTGCGCACACGATTGATTATCACCACAGACCTTGGTCATTGCGGTATCAACGGCGGCTTCGCACGTTGCCAACATTTCATTATCGATATTTAATATGACGCCTTGGATAATTTGTGCAACTTCGTCATATATTTCATCGCCCTGCACTTTTTCTTTGCCGTAAACTTTCTGGCATCCCGGCAATTTATCATATGGGCACATACGCATAATTATATTTGTATCCAATCCGATACATTGTGAATAGTCTGAACCACATCTATCCACACTTTGCATACATTCTTTGATTTCCGTTGTACATGAATCAACACGCATCGCCGATAACTTTGCCAAGATTGACGGCCATAATGTTGAATCATCTGGATTTTCATATGTTCCACCAGTTGCCGCCAGGCATGGTTCCAATTCCACACGACAAAATGATTTTACCATTTCCGGACGCGACAAACATGCATCATACGATGTATTCCCATCAATCGTATCGCGACATGCATTTACAAAACAATCCGAAATATTATCCAGACACGATGTTCGTATATTTGATTCAGACTTTGATTCCGCCAATTTGATTAATGGTGCCGAATTTTTCAAAAAGGTTTCCCAAACATTATCTTTTACTTTCTTGCAATTATTCAAAACCGATTCACAAATTACTTTTTTGGATTCCAGAACTTCCATCGTCGATTTTGCAATCACAACCGATGAATTTTCACCATCAATTGCAACAGTGTTTTTCATACCACCATAAATGCTTTCTTTGCCAACCGTCGAAACACACCCAACAAAATCATTTCCGCAGCCGGCTGTTGTTTGCATACATTTTGTAAATTCAATTGTGCACGCACCCAAATCATATTTATTATCACTTTGATATTTATCCAATGCCGCATCACGCACAGACTTTTGCGCCGCCGCCAATGTTGCACGCCCCGCACGACCACGTTCTTTCAAAGCGTTTTCAAACCCAGCGCAATCTGATTTAACCTTTTGCACATACATATTTTTGATTAATGTTAATTGCGATTTACATTCTGGTAATTTCTTGGCACATATATCATGCATTTCAAGGCGCAATTTATCACCGATTGAACCGACCGAAACATCAATATCTTCATCATCTTCGTCATCATCATTATCAAAATTTGACATGGCTTCGTTAACCATATCACCTGCATTAATCCGATCCAATGTATCGTTTTGCAAATCAACAGATGTCTTAAAATCTTTTTCAATTTGTTTTAATTGTTCGTTTAAATCTTTGATTTGATTACTGCATTGGCAACGACCACCATTATCATTATCAATCATACATCCGGCATCCATACAGGCATCATATTTTTCCTGGCACGAAGACGAAGTATTTGCCGACGATTCCGCAACACTTGTTCCGACATTAATTACATTTTGTCGTGCAACCGTTGTCCGCGCAGCAAACCCAGGCATCACATTTGCCAAACAAATAAACGCAATAAAGATTTTAACAAACGCTTTCATTTTTAATATTGAATATCTTCACATGTTTCTTGTTCGGCGTCCCATTCTTTGCAATAGTCGCTTTTTTCATATGCACATTCTTGGGTTCGTGTGCATTTTGTACAAATCATATCATCCATATTGAAATTCGTTGTTACCTGGCGTTTCAAAAGATATGTAGATTCTGATGAATACCCAACCAATTTACCGTCATTACCTTTATTTCGAACAATTTCATGTTTTGCACCCGCACCACCGGTCTTGGACGATATCGCCGCATTTTCACCCAACATTATACATTTTTTACGTGCGACATCTTGTTCGTCCAGATGATAATTTGCATCATTAATTTTTGCATATCGTGATTCCAGTTCCGCCGTTCCGTTAATTGCATCTTTGATAATTTCATCATATTTTGCATTATAATATTTTTGTGCTGCCAATAATGCCCCATTAACAATCGCAACACGTGCAGGTTGTGTAATATTTGGGAATGTTGGATTATCAGATTTTCCGATATATTGTTGCAATCCATTGTTACCAGTCAACCCTGCAACACGACGACCCGTCATACAAAATTGCACACGCGGATCAGTTTCAATTGTTGATATAGTATTTTTAATCGCATTACTGATTGCGCCAACTTCGGTTTTAATTTTTTCTTTTGTCTTGTCATCCATGTAAATAACATCTTTGACTTTTTCAATATATTCATCACCTGATATAACGCCCGAATAATCCGACAGTGGTGTAATTTGGTCCCACATTATGCGACCAATTATTGTTGCCGAATAAATATGACGATCATTTTTAGTCTTGGATAAATCCGCATTACGAACTGTCTTTCCTAATTCTGTATCCATAATTTCGCTTGGTTTATTTTTACAATTCGCATAGATATTATCATCGTCATTGATTTCACAGAACTTCAATTCCAATGTTCGCGATCCAACATTATCACCAATAATAAAATCATTACAACTTTCAGAATTTCCACACGTTTTCAACATGGCATCTTTGACCGCATTTTCACAGGCATCTGAAAGTCCTGAATTTACCGCCAACATAATTCCACCTGCAATATTTGCCAATGTTTCACGAACGGTTTCTGTTTTCCCTTCGTATTCATGATAACATGCGGTTAATTTATCATCTGGGCAAAGTAATGCGATATCTTCGGCATCCAATCCAATACATTTTGAATAGTCCGCACCACATCTGTCATCATCTTGGATACACGCACGAAATTCATCATTACATGCCGTTGCGCGCATTGATGCCAGTTTCGATAACACCCCATTCCACAAACGCGATGCCGACGGATTTTCATACGATCCCCCGGTTGCCGCCAGGCACGGTTCCAGTTCGATTTTACAAAATGATTTATAGTTTTCTGGACGTGATAAACACATATCGTACGAACCACTTTCTTGATTTACATCAAAATGTTCACGACATGATTTTACATAGCAATCCGAAATAGATGTTATACATTTTGAACGCAAATTATCTTCGGCATTTAATTCGGCGGTCTTGACAATCGGCGCAATATCTTTCAAAAATGCGCCCCAAACATCATCTTTTACATTTACACAATTATCTAAAACCGATTCGCATAAAACCTTTTTTGCAATTAAATTATCCATTGTCGATGCAGATATTTGTGTATCGGAAAAATCATTACCAATTAAAACTTTTTTCGCATTTGCACTGACGTTTTCATTTGCAGATAAAATCACACAATCATCAAATCCATTACCACAGCCCGCCGTCGTCTGCATACATTGTTTGAATTCACGCGCACATTGTCCCAGACCATATTTGTTCGCATTTTTAAATTCATTTAATGCCGCATCACGCACAGATTTTTTTGCATCAATTAATTTAGCATTTATTTCACCAGTCTGTTGTTTAATTGAATTTTCAAACGCACTGCAATCCGAACGAATTTTTTGCACATACATCATCTTTAACATATCGCCATTTGATTTACACTTTGCCGGTGTTTGTTCAAAACACATTTCATCTGCGGCGATATAAAGCGCGTCGCCATGTTTATTTGAAATATCGTCATAATCAACAAATTCTTCTTCGTCTTCATCATCATCATTATTTTGTGCAAACATTGCATCCCAATCGGCACGTGAAAGACTTTTTTTCTGGGGGTCTGATACGGGTTCTTTTTTCTTGGTTGCAGATTCTGTGATTTGTTTAATATCGTCTGCGACATTTGCAATTTTTACAAAATCCGAACCATATTGCGCCATTGTTGCGGCTTGTTCTTCGCGTGCAATTAAATCGTTTAATTGTTTTGATAAATCGATATGTTTGTTTGAACATTGACAGCGTCCACCCGAAACATTATCAACAATACAAAACGCATCCATACACCCGAAATAAGAATCACTGCATTCCGCATCAACCAAAGAATTTACACCGGATTCATTTATTTTTGTTCCACTATTAAACGCATCTTGCTTTGCGACGGTATTGCGCGCTGCAAACACACCGGATTGCATAGCAAACAAAACTGCGAAAAAGACAAGAAACATTTTGCGCATATTAAAAACTCTCTCCAATAATATCAACTATTATAACATAAATTGAAAAACATTAAAAACAGTTTTTGATATTGGAATATAAATTCGTTAAAAGTTCTATGTCACGCAACGTGAGCAATAACAATGCTTGGCTAAGTGTATATGATTCCAGAGAGCAATGGTTCTCCCCCAGTATGGGGGAGCGCCGTCTCGCTGTAGCGAAGCGAAAGCGGA
>CAMOXB010000100.1 GCA_946628805.1 uncultured Pseudomonadota bacterium | reverse complement strand
TGTTAAATATATTTTGTTTTCTGATTTTCATTATTATTCGTCCTGGGATTCGGATTCGTCCGCACTATCTTTGTCGATATATTCAATATCATCAACATCTTCGCGCATAAATAATTCGGCAAATGCACGTATCGCCTTGGCTGTTCCGGTAATAGGTGACATAATTATTTTACCCAAGATATGCAGCGGGCCTTCTTTGATTGCTAATTCGTCAAAGGCATTTTCAGAACCTGTAAAATGTTTTTGATATGTTTTATCAACATCTTTTGTTTGCAACATTACAAATAAATCGTATGTTCCAAAACCTTTATCAATAAATACACCACGTCCAAATGTTGCACCCAAACGTAAATAACCTTTGATTAAAGGCGTCATTTGTTTTCTTGCTTCTTCTTCGTCAACGAATACACGTGGCAAGATATTCATTTGTGTCATACGTGGATCGATACTTGGGTCCAGGTTTTCTTTCAACACTGTTGCACGTAAATGCGATGGTGAAAGATGGTTATAATAAATATATGAAATAGCCTGGGCAGATTGTGCAGGTTTTGTCCCAACCCATGATGGAACACCAAATAAAATTGCAATTTTACGTTTAACAACATATTCGCATAATCCCGCCCAAAGTAAACGCATAACCAAACCATTTTCACGATATTCAGCATTTACACATGCGCGTGACATTTCTGCAATATTGCCTTTGACACGTTTTATTTTTGATAAATTGTATTCGCGTTCGGTATAAAAACCGCCCATTTTTTCAGCTGCTTCACGATCAATAATACGATATGTTCCAACAATTTTGTCATTATGAAATACCGCCATATAATCAGCATATGTATCATAAGAATCGTATTCTTCACCAAGGTTTTTTTGTTCTTCGGTTGCAGATGCATTTTCTTCTAAACAGAAAACCTGATAACGCAATTGACGAACCTGTCTGCGTTCTTCTTTTGTGCGTGTTAAACGAACTTCAAAATCACGAACTTTTATTGCCATAATTATTCCTTTGTAATGTATAAAAGAAATGATAGCAGAGAAAACAGTTATAAGCAATGTTTTTTATTTTTGCTGGACTTTTATATTTTTTTATATATAACAGATGCTTTTTATTTTATTTTTCCAGCTAATTCGCCAATAGCGATTGCATACCATGATGAATTATTCCATTTTTTAATTCTGTAAAAATTTGGGTATGTTAAATATGCGCGTATAACCGGTGCAGGCGCAACATCGCTGTCCATGTTTTGTGATTCTGTATCACGTTGTGGTTGGTATAAATCGCGCTTTGCAATTTCTTTCGTATCGGCGACCAAACCAACCAATACGTCAGATTGTTTTAATGGTGTGCCGTCTATATTTGTGACACCCATTTGCGACCATTGCGAAAACGTTTTCTTTACATCACCATTTAAAACAGTTCTGTCAAAATCTGCTGGTAATATAACACGTTTTATGATTGGTTCGTTTTTATTCCAGCCCAATTTATTCAGATAATTTCCAGCGCTGAACATTGCGTCGCCAATGCTGTGTATAATATCAATGCGACCATCATTGTTTCCATCAACACCATATTGGGTTAATGTTGTTGGTATGAATTGGAAATGTCCCATTGCACCAGCCCATGAACCATGTATATCGTTTATTGATAATTTATTTTTGTCAGCAATTTTCATCAGTGCGATTAATTGTTTTGTGAAAAATTCTTCGCGACGGCCGTCATAGATTAATGTCAAAAATGCGCTGGTTAATTGATGACGTGATTTTATTGCACCATAATTAGATTCCATTCCCCAAAATGCCAAAATAACATTTTGTGGTATTCCATATTTTTGTTCAACACGTCCCAACATTGTTGGGTATTCGCGTGATTTTTTTCGTCCGTTACTTATGCGTTCATGGCTTACCGTTCGATTCAGGTATTCATCCAATGTTAATGTGAATTCGGATTGTTTTCGATCAGATTTTATTATGCCAGGGATAAAAGATGGCGATTTTAATGTTTCATCAATAACAGATTTTTTGATGTTTTGTTCGGTTGCTTTGTTTCGAATGTTTTCGATAACAATATCCCATCTTTCCAAGTCAAACGCACCACGATTTGCAAAAACATTGTTTGTTGCAAACACACAAAATATCCCAAAAAATATAGGCAATCTGTATTTCATATTAACCTATTTGTTAAATTAAAAAGAATATTTCAAACCAAGATGCAAACCAAAAGATTGCCAATTGGCTTCTTTTAATGAATCGCTTACATATTCTGTATGTGCAGGTATTTGGTCAACATAATAATTACCAGGTTTATCTAAATCTTCGACAAATACGTACGATTCTGCGACATATAATTCCCCAGGTATTTTACCAATATGGAAATAATTTGTATCTGCCTTTAATGATAATTTTAAACGATCAGATAAATTATATACATATTCGATTTCTGCTTCGTATGCAAAGGCATCGTTGTCGCCTTCGTCCAAGAAACTTGGGTTTTGTTGCCAATCATCGCGGTTTGGCCATGTGCCTTCGGATGAATATTTTGGCATACTTACCTGGGCATAAAAACGAAGTTTGTCTTTCAATGTCATTTGCTTTTCAATTTCCAGCCCCAGATAAAATCCAGACCATGTTGTATCATATATGTGTGTTGTCCCCCCAACATTTATAAGCCCATCTCCACCAATAACAACGCATTCGCCCGCACTAACACCCCATGGATTTGTTCCCATTGTTGGTACATAGTCCGTTGTGTTTAATTGATTGATTTGAATAATTTGATTAGAAGATTCATAGAAATTAACAACCTTGATATCTTCGGGGGTCATGCAAACCTGGTATAAATTTGTATCATCTGCAATATTTGCGTTTTGTGGAACGGCAAAATAATATGTTTTACCATTATCAACGGTGCTGAATACATAATCACCACCAGCGGTCATCAATGGTAAATACACACCAGGATTAGGATATACATGATTTGACATTTCCAAATCGTGTTTAAATATTTCATATCCAATATGTGGTGATATTTTCCAACCCCAGACATCCCATACGTGATGTGCATTGACGCCGAATTTTATCTTGCTGGTTTCGCCACTTTGGTCGCCCATTGATATTGTGAAAATTCCTTCGGTTGGGTATGCGTAATCATATGGTTCCAAATCATAGTCCATAGACAAACCGCCACTGGACATTTTACCATAAGAATATGATCCATATACACCCAAATCAAATCCGCGTATATCAAACACGTGTTGTGCACCAACGGTGATTTCATTGAAAATCATATCATCCCATTCCAGGACAGAATTAACGCCAGTTTTAAACTGAAAATCTGCAAAACGACGTGAATATTCGGCATATATTGTGGTATTGTGAACATCGGTTGGTTGCGCAATACCATTTGTTGTCATTGAACCAGGATATGCCGGTAATTGTTGACGTGGAACCTGGTATGAATAGTTTTTTGAAGATACAACCTGTCTTTTTCCGGAATTGCCAACGTATCTTGTATATCCATAGTTTTGGTATTTATTATACGCGGCACGGTTAGCGGTGGTTGTTTTTGAATTTCTTGAATAATAAGACGGCACACCTTCGTTTGATGCAAAACATACAGACGAAGCCAAAATCGGGCATAAAAAGGCCAAAAATATATTCTTCATATTCCTTTCGTTGATTGATTATAGCATAAAAATTTTTTTAATGGAAGTGTTTGTTTATGTTGAATTTTATTTTTCATGAATTAATATAATTTTCATTATGAACATCGCACACAATCTGTATATTCATGTTCCTTTTTGTATGTCAAAATGCAATTATTGCGCGTTTTATTCGTTTGCATGCAATAATCCAGATTGGGACAAATATGCCGATAATATATGCAATGAATTGCGATTCTGGGCGGGTAAGTTAGGCAAAAT
>CAMOXB010000099.1 GCA_946628805.1 uncultured Pseudomonadota bacterium | reverse complement strand
TTGAAGAATTGATTGATAAAATGTGTGCGGCGGGCGGGTGCACCGCCGAAGGCGTTGAAGCAATGAGTGATGAACAATTTCTTTTACAGGTTTTACAGCCAATGGCGCAAATCGCAGAATTACAACAAAAGATAGACAAATCAAAGAAACTTGGTAATTGGCGAACTGGTTTAATGGCTGGAACGATCGGGACAAACTTGGCATCGGCGATAATGTCTGGATTAAACACAAACCAATCAGATTTAATTCAGCATATATCGGCATGTAATGAAATGGTAAAAACAATACCTGATGTTGAAATTGAATTAAGAAAGGCGGGCATTAATCCAAACGAACATATTGTTGTAAAGAAATTAAGTAATATTCGCACTTGGTGTAACCAAATAAATATAAAAGATATTGAAAAAATCGAAAAACGTATGAAGGGTGTAATGGGAACATCAATTGCCGGAACTGCGATTGGTGTTGTTGGTGTTGGAACCAGTGCGGCGGCAAATTCTGATAAATATATGGATACCGCCAACAAAGTCAGATTAACCGAAGAAGAAAAGAAAAAAGAACATGCATTGAATACAACGGCTAATGTCATGGCGGGTGCAAATATTGCAACCGGTGCGGTTGAAACAGGTTTGAATATTTCACTTATAACATTAACAAAAAAATTAATGGAATCTGCCAGACGTTGTGAAGAGGTTTTACAATGATGAAACGAGCATATGCATTTTTATTATTGCTAAGCATATCATTACCTTGTTTTGCAAAGAACTATGACGAGGTGAAACAAGATCCTGTTTTTTCTGGTGTTCAAGAATATGACAATATTATGAAACAATCATTACCAATAATAGAAGCCAGAATATCTAGTTTAACTAATGACCCACTTGGAACAGGTGCTAAATTGGTTCAATCATCAAAAGACGATACGGTTTTTCAAAAAATAGTAAAATATAATAATTATTTGGCTGAAAAAACATTTAATGAATATAAAGATCGTTTCATAGCAGATTTATATAGACATGGCCAGGAAACTAATAGAGCAGTACGCACGAAAAATTATGGTGATGGAAGCAATCTAAATCTTACCAAAGAAAGTTTTATTTGGTTAGATGCAGGTATAATGGACAGCGATCAATGTAATGGTGGAACATATAAAGCCAAAGATTATAGCCGTGAAGAAGTAGAAAAACAATTGAAAGACCAACGTGATCACACCTGCCTTTACCCAGATGGTTTTGAAGATTATACTCTGGTAATTGAAAATGCTGGTGCAAATCATAATAATACAAAAATATTATTGTTAAGTATTGATTCTGTTGCAAACAACACACATAAAACATACAAGATATCTTTAAATAAAGAATCTTATTTGGATGATTCTAAAAACCAAACAAGTGCTTTTTATCTCGATATTTCATCACAAGAAACAACTTATTACGAACACCAAACAGAAAGAAACAATTGGCAACAAGATATAAAAGACGGAATGAGAGAATATAAAGAAGACGGATATTGTTTAGATGGCCGTTGCCGATTTACAGAGATTAAAGATATGTCAAAATGGCGTTCTGGCAATTGGGGGGCAGACTATAAAGTTAAAGAGCTGGCAACAGGACATACAATTCATCATGAATTAGAAGGAAACATTGATTAAATGAAACAAATCTTTGCATTTTTGTTATTGTTTGTGCCGGCGATGTGTTTTGCGCGTGATGATCATTGTACAAAGCCAAATGAATATACAATTGATAAACGTTGCTATGTTACTGATGAACAAAAACAGCAAAATCCCTATAAATCGGTTGTTTCGCTTGATAATTGTTCGGGGACAATTATTAAATCTGGGAATGAATTTTATTTATACACTGCGCGTCATTGTTTAAATAATAATAATAAAATTTCCGGCCGTGCGGAATTAACAAACGGAATCACTTTTAAACCCGGGGATTTGGTCGCCGTTGGTTCAAACAATGAAAATGATGATTGGGCAATTTTTGCAATAAATCCAAAAGATGTTTATAAAGTTTCTGATAATTATACAAAATTCAGTGATAAAGATTTTGAACAAAATGCAACATCTGTTGGATATGGTTCTTTGGCTATATTAAGTGATGAACAATTAAGTTATATAAAAAATGAATATGTTCGTTTTCTTCAGATGAAATACAGAATACCAACAGAACAAATAAATTTACAAACAAATGCAAATGTTACAGGTATTATTTATGACGGAATGTATTTTAATTCAGATTTAGTTCGTGAATTTTTTGCGATAAACGATAATATAAAAATATTTGAAGATAACAAGATGAAAAAATCAAATTGTGCGTTTTCAAATAACAGAATCGATGGTTATACATGTCAAACTTGGCATCATGATTCTGGGGGTGGGTTGTTCGATGCAAATGGTAAAATTATGGGGATTATAAGTCATGGATACGGTTTAATCGGTGGTCCACATCATGCCTCTGGTGATTACAGTGTCACGCAAAAACCAGATTTTGTTTTCCCAATTAAAGATTTGAAAAAATAAAAATAGGGCGCATATTGCGCCCGTTTTTAATAAAAATTATTTTATTAATTTAATTTACCCCATGCGGCTTTGTATCCGTTATCACGTGTTAAAACCAATTGCGCATTGCTTAATTGGGTCGCAGTTAAACCACGGATAATATATGATTGTTGTAAACGGCCGGCATTTGTAATTTTTAATTTAGGCAATTCAATCGCCATTGGTTCGGTGCTGCAACATGTGCTGGTGTTGCAATCAAAGCATTGATAGACATGGGCGGTGTATACTTTGCCTGGGCGCAAGTGTTCCAGGTCAACCTTCATCTTTAATCCGTTATCGGTTTCCTTGAATTTAATTGTTCCCATTGCAGATTCACCGCCATTTGAATTGCGTGTGAACATATTTGCCGTTACATTTTTGATATCGGATGCGCCGTATGTTTGATAGAATACAACGGTTTCAGATGTTTCGACCATTTCAGGTGCTTGTTTTTGCGTTTTCTTTGGTGCGTTTTTGTTTTGACGATGATATTGGTGTTCGTGATGATCGTATTTGTGCATTGGACACATAGTGCAACCAGATGCCAAGATGCTTATCCCGCAAAGCGATGAAAGCAATATTAAAGTTTTAGATTTCATAAAATTTCTCCTTTGATTTTATGGGTTCCGATTTAATTTTATATTAAACGCCCCAGGATATCCCCAGGTTTGATTTCCTGGGTATCAAAGGATATTTTTGTTATAAAAACTTGCATTTA
>CAMOXB010000098.1 GCA_946628805.1 uncultured Pseudomonadota bacterium | reverse complement strand
TGCAGGATACAAAAGTGAAGAGAATTATGTTTATTTAGAAAAGAACGGCCAGGTGGCATTTATCAAACCATCAAATTATGAAAAATCGAAAACTAGAAAATATAAAAAAGATATCGGACGAATAGAAAATATGAATTATGATGAAGTAAACAATTTATTCTTTAACGATACAAATTTATACGCACCACGCCAACGGGACAGCGTTATTTACACGATTAACAAAGAATGGAAATATAATTTGGATTATGAATGCCGTCAAAATAATATATTCGTCCCAGAACAACTGGAAAAATGTATATATTCGTTGGCGCGAAATCGCGGATTGATGTATGTATCGGAAATTCACCTGGAGCGTGCATTTACCGGCGAAACAATAGATATTTATTTTACCAGTAATGCAACAGACAATGTCGTCTGGAAAGTTGTATATAAAAATGATGTAAACACAATGGACGGCGACAGTGAAAAATTCGCAAATATTCGTGAAAAAAAGATTTTAGCTTTCTGGCAAGGTATCATTGATAAATATGGCGAACCAAATTCTGGCGAAGATAAATGGATATCATCTGAAAACGCATACGACCCAATGATGCAAGCATTTTACGGTCAATTAACATTGATTAACCAGGGAATAAACGCCACCGATTCATCAGAAAACATCCAAAAAGCGCGTGAAAATTTCCAGGCAAAACCATATGCTTTCTAATAAAACATCTTATACCACCGGATTATATTCTGAATTTTTGGCACGTATGTATTTGCGCATACATGGTTATCGAATTTTGAAAAGTCGATATATTACCGGTAAAAAAACAGGTCGCGCAGAAATTGATATAATCGCAAAGCATAAGAACACTATCGTTTTTATCGAAGTTAAATGTCGTAAAAATATTTCTGCGGCATGGGAAGCCATAACGCCGGCACAATCCGTACGTTTGCGTCGTGCCGCAGAAACTTATCTTATCAACAATAAATGGACAGGTGATGCCCGTTTTGATGTAATTATTGTTTGCGGTCATAAAATATATTGGGCAAAAAATGCTATTTAATTTTTAATAACCGCACTTTTAATTAATGTAACGTCTTCTTTGATTCCGTCTATTTTTAATTGTAATTGCCCTATACCGGATTCTAATATTGTTGTCCGATTTTCCAGTGATGTTATACGCTGTTCCATACGTTCAATTTCAGAAAGCGACGAATCCTGGCGTGCAACCCAATAAATCATACCTGCGATAAAAGCGATAAGAAACCAACTGTCCCGCAAGGCATCAATAAACGAAAATATATTTGGGTTTTTTGACATATTTTTTTAATAATTTACCATAAAAAACATACGGCAATATGTAATTGTATTTTGTTTATTATGTTGGATTATTCCCTCTTTTTATAAAATTTTCAATTTGATGAACCAATGCGCTTTGTGCGGCACACCAACGTAAATCTTCATTTGATACATTTTGTCCCATAACGCGCTCTATTGTTATAGTGCGCAAATGATTCAAAACGATTTTACCGGACGCGCTGTTAAAGACCCGCGCATAATGTTTTTCAATTTCGTTCATTGGTTACACCTTTGGTTTATATAATCATTTCTTCGTGTGCCATTTGGGCGATTGGTGCAATATATTTTAATTCCGCATCAGAATGTAAAGATATTTTATCAATCAAACCACGACGCGATAAAATCTGTAATCCGCGTTCACATAATGGGCGTATAAATTCATGTAATAAACGACCATATGTCGCACCCAAAATTCGCACCATATCACTGTTGCGTGCCAATATTTCAGTTGCTGTCATTTCTTTATCGGACAAGATACCAAGTCTGTCTGCCAATAATGTATGACGTATGCGATCACGCAAATCACGCAGGACAATTTGCGACACATCAAAATCCGCCCCACTGGCTAGCGGTGTTAACCCTGAAGAACCGACAGCCTTTGGAATAATTGCCCCAGGCGTCAAGTTTATATTCGACAAATTGATAACACCGTCATCATCAGCCTGCCATATACCACTGACCGCGATAGTTGCATTTTTCAATACCAATTCGACGACTTTATTTGCCGTTTTAATATCTGGCAATGCACGCAATACCGGACCACGTCCATATAATTCACCACTGACCAAAGACCAACGGAATATGATATACGGGTTTGTTTCAAATGTTCCACGTGCAACAACGTTATTTTCAAAATCACCACCAACATCAACCCAGGCAGTAAAATCTTTACCAACCAAAGCCTGGACCAAGCGAATTGGTGTTTCTGGGTTTGATTTAATTGTATCGCGCATATTTACTGGGAATACAAAGTCTGGGTATTTTTCCATTAAATCACATGCAGGCAATGATGTGGTATGGAAAATTGCACCTGGCAATATAGCGATATCAGACATTGGAATTGCCGTAAACGAAAACGCAGAATCCGAACCAATCGGATTTTCCGCCATAAATAAACATGCGGTTCCTAAAACGACCAAATCAATATAGCATTGATGAATCGTTGTGTAAAAATTTGAATCATTTAAATGCGCACGCAACATAGATGTCGCATTTTCTGCATCTGGGGACAAATCGCTTTCACGAACCAGATTAATCCACAATGATTCTGGTGGTGTTAAAAGCGAATACATTGATGCAGCCAAATTATCAACTGCATCTGCCGCTGTCGCATCAAACAAAGTTGCAACATCTGCGTCATCTGTTGGGATTGTATAACGCATTGCATCTTTCCATCGTGGCAACCATACAGATCTTTCATCCAACGCGCGTTTATATAATTGCATAAGATTTTTTTGCATTTGTTATTCCTTTTGTTTTTATATTTTAAATTCTGTATTTGCACGAATCTGGGTTATTCTGGCACCAAATGGACGGATTGGATTCGGCATCATAGATACCGCCCCCGCCACAGCATCCAGACCATCATCGTGTTCTTTTGAACCAATTGGTGTCCAAGACAACATTTCTGACAATAAAATTGTTTGTTTAATTTTATTGTGCATATAAACGTGTCCGGTGGACAGCAATGGTTCCAAAGCGTTCAAAATTCGTGTTTCTTTTTTTATATGATTTGAAATATTCGTAATGTTTATTGGAAATTGGTTTTTATTTGCCACATTTCGTATAATTTCAGGCAACGCATTTCCAATACCATTTGTTTCAATACCTATTCGTGTCAAATTATGTTGACGCATAAAATCAATAACCGTTTCACATTGACTACTTAATGGATGCAAATCATCATCTGATACGTCCATATATAAGATATCGTGAACAAAGATATTTCGTGATTTATCGTCGCGATATACCAATACACAAACACTGCCATCATGATTTTGACGCCCGCTGGACGGATCCCAATATAATGCAACACCGCTGATATTATTATCACCGATTCGCGCAGTATGGATATCAAAATCATCAGAATAGAAATGGACAGCCCCCGGATCCAGGAACACACGTTCTTGATCGACATATTCCAACATCATCTGGGCAGAAAAATGACGTGGTCCGACAATATCTTGCATTTCATGAATTTTTTCAATTGGAAACATCTCTGGCCACGCCGGATTTCCGGCATCATCCATAATTGGTATCTTTAATTTTTTATACCCATGCAAAAAAGGTATTGAATTCTGAAAATTTTCGTTTAATCTAGTGAACATGGACTTTACTCCGAAAACTTTACCTACTAATCTTGAAGCCGAACAGGCTGTCTTGGCTGCGGTATTGATGAACAACCGTGCCTTGGAATCTGTATCGGACTTTTTATTACCTGAACATTTTTCGCATCCTGCGCACCAAGAAATTTATCGTTTGGCATTACGTCAATTTGCAGTTGGTGTCCCGTTTGACATAATCACTGCAAAAACATACCTGGAACAGCAAGGAACACTGGAAAGTGTTGGCGGTGTTGAATATTTATCTAAATTGGCATCGGCTGGTTCAACCGTTGTTAATGTTGAACATTATGGTCGTATTGTTTTCGACAATGCCCGTCGTCGTGATTTAATTCAATTGGGACAAACAATTATCGACGATGCATACACCGAAGATTTAGATAAATCGGTTAACACACAAATTGAAACCGCAGAACAAAAACTTTTTAACCTGGCATCAACTGGTCAAAGCGAACATAACACCGTATCTTTGGCAGACGCATTAAAAAGCGCATTAACCGAAGCCGAAATTGCATACAAAGCCGACGGTAAGTTGTCTGGGCTTACAACCGGATTGGACGATTTGGATAAATCAATCAGCGGTCTGCACCATTCGGATTTGATTATTATCGCTGGCCGTCCAGGTATGGGTAAAACAACACTGGCGATGAATATCGCATTTAATGCCGCCAACGCTATATTAAACGGTCGTGCAAACACACAATATCATGGCGCTGTCGCATTTTTCAGTTTGGAAATGTCGTATTCCCAATTGGCGGCACGCGTGTTATCTTCACAATCAAAGATACCGGCATCACATATGCGCGATGGTAATTTGACCGACGAAGATTTTATGAAAATGTCGCAATACAGCGATGCGCTTTCAAAAGTTCCTGTGGTTATCGATGATACGGCAAATATGTCTGTCGCTGCGATAAAGACACGCGCACGTCGTATTGCACGTCAATATGGCGGATTGGCATTAATTGTTATCGACTATTTACAGTTGATGACATCACCTGGCGGTAAACACAGCGATAACCGTGTTCAAGAATTATCCGAAATCACACGTGGATTAAAAATCTTGGCCAAGGAAATGGACGTCCCTGTTATTGCTCTTTCGCAATTATCACGCAGTGTTGAACAACGTGATGACAAGCGTCCTGTATTGTCCGATTTACGTGAATCAGGATCAATCGAACAAGATGCGGATATTGTTATGTTCACATACCGCGAAGAATATTATCTGGAAGGTCGTTCCCCAGATAAAAAGTTATCCGGAACTGCATCTGAAACATCAATGCAAAATTGGCAGAAACGTTTGGACAACGTTCGCAACAAAGCCGATGTTATCATCGCAAAAAATCGTCATGGTAAACCAGAAACCGTACATTTAAGTTTCACTGGCGAATTCTATCTGTTTGATAATCTTAACCAATTTGGGCCACAACAAATACCAGATTCCGGATTTGAAAACCAATACGCGTCGCCTGTATCCGAAAACACAACTGTTGTTTCTGATATTAATGATATTCCGGATGATATGATTTAATTTTTACTTGCCAAACCTGTAAAAATTGACTAATATTTTGTCAACATAATAATCAGGAGTCCAACCATGGCACAAGAAGAAATCATTTTCCCAAATAATATTCGCAATATTCGTGCATCCAAGGGCATGAAAATGACAGAATTGGCACGTCGTTCAAACTTGTCATTATCTGCGGTATCAAAAATTGAAAAAGGCGTTCGTCGTCTTAATCAAAAGCAATTGTTAAATGTTTGCACAATATTGGGCTGTAAATTAT
>CAMOXB010000097.1 GCA_946628805.1 uncultured Pseudomonadota bacterium | reverse complement strand
ATGCCTTTGGTATATTGACACTGCCGTCTGGGTTTTGATGGTTTTCGATAATTGGAACCAATGCACGTGGCAATGCGATTGCAGTATTATTTAATGTTGCAACATATTTAACATCACCGGTTGCATTTTCACGATAGCGTGTATTTGTACGACGTGCCTGGAATTGACCAATTGATGAACATGAACCCAATTCACGATATGAATTTTCAGATGGGAACCATGCTTCGACGTCGTTCATTTTTACTTTGTTAAATCCCATATCGCCGGTTGAATTTGCGATAACACGATATGGTAATTCAAAGTCTTCCATAAATTCGCAAAGGTTATTCAAAATGTGTTCGTGCATTTCGTCGCTTTGTTCTGGTTTACAGAATACATATTGTTCAACCTTGTTAAATTGGTGAACACGAACAATTCCGCGTGTGTCGCGACCGGCGGCACCGGCTTCTTTTCTGAAGCATGGGGAATAGCCCGCGTATTTCAAAGGCAAATCGTTTTCGTTTAATATTTCGTCGGCATGCAAGGAATTGATGATGATTTCTGCAGTTCCTGCCAAGCATCTGTCTGTGTCTGTCAACATAAATACATCGTTATTCATAACCGATAAATCAGATCCCATAAAATGTCCGGCATTAAATATAGTTTGTGGTTTTGTAATTGATGGACATTCGATATATTTGAACCCTTTGGAAATCAATTTTTGAATAACGTATGTTTGAACCGCCAAAGCCAATTCAGCCAATTCACCACAAAGTGCATAAACGCGTGTTCCGCAAATGCCTGCGATTTTTTCAGGCATCCACCATCCGTTCATTTCCAGCAATTCCCATTGTGGACGTGGTGTAAAATCAAATGTGCGTGGTGTGCCAACGCGTTTTATTTCGATATTTGCAGATTCATCTGCGCCAACAGGGGCAGATGCATCTGGAATTTGTGGAACGCGATGCATTAAATCGTTAAGTGCGGCTTCTTTTTCAGCCAATTCAGCCATATCGTTTGCAATTTCTTCGCCAATTGCTTTTGATTGGGCAATCAAAGGTGCCTTGTCTGTTGCAGTCGGAATTTCTTTTGAAATTTTATTTTTTTCGGCGGTTTTTGTTTGTGTAATTGTTTTTAATTCGCGAACGCGAACGTCCAGTGCCAGCAAATCATCAACGATGTCTGGAAAGTTTTTAACCGCGCATGCGTTTTTTACGATATCAGGATTTTCACGAATAAATTTTATATCTAACATTTTCTTACCTTTTTTATTTATCTGCCTGTATAGAAATAGATAACTGGATTTGTTGCTCTTACCATTTGTTCCATTTTTCTTGACTGTTCAAGCACTTCTAATAGATAGCCATTGTAAGTTGCCAATCTGTCAGATGTAAGCAATTTACATGGCTTTCCAGGGTAATCAGAAATCTTTTTAAACGATTGCATTTTTTTTATTCCTTTGAATTTAAATATGAAATTGCGTCCATGGCGGCGCTGCATCCCGTACCAACAGCCGTTGCAATTTGCATTTTTATATTAGAACGAACATCGCCTGCAACAAACATTCCTTTTGGTAATGATTCCGGAATAATACGTCCCAATTCGTCCCTTTTAATTGTTTCGGATAAATAATCGGTGTTGGCTTCGTGGCCAATCGCAACAAATATTCCATCACATTCGATTTCTTTTCCGTCCATTGTTGTTGCAATTAATTTATCAGAATCGGGTTTTGCCGCAATTGATTTTAATTCGGTGTTATAAACACATTCAATGTTTTCTTTTTCGGCAATGCGATCGCGCAAGACGGCTTCGGCACGAAAGAATTCAGATTTGCGATAAATGATTTTTACACTTTTCGCAATATCTGCCAAATAAAGTGCATCGTTTAATGCCGCGTTTCCGCCACCAATTACCAACACATCGCGACCGGAATAAAAAAATCCATCGCAGGTTGCGCAATATGATACACCACGACCAAAGAATTCACGCGCGCCATCAATTTCAAGTCTGCGTGCTGTTGCACCAGTTCCCAAGATTACCGTTTTTGTATCGATTGTTTTACCGTTATCACAAACGACAGTAAATGTATTATCGTCATTAAATTTAATATCTGTTGCAGATGCAAATTCGATTTTTGTTCCGAAAGATTCCGCCTGTTTTTTCATAAATTGGATTAATTCCATACCAGAACCAGACCACCCAGGATAGTTTTCCAATTTTGCGATTTCGCCGGTTTGTCCGCCCAAAGCCGCACCTGCCAAAAGAATGGTTGATTTGTTTGCGCGACCTGTGTAAATCGCGGCAGTTAATCCTGCAGGTCCAGAACCCAGAATAACAACATCTTGCATAATAAATCCATTAGTTTCGTTTGCGAAATCATAGCACAAAATAGATGCGTTGCAAACACAAAATAGGATGATTTTATTATTTTTTACTTTCATTGAATTTTAATGTTTGTTAGAATAAATTCATCGGAAAGGAATCTTTTCTGGAATTGGTGTACGGACCTTTTTTCTTCTGCGTCGTGGAAATGCGCGGTTTTTAAGGACTTATACGGGGGAATTTTGTCGTATTTGGCAAAGGTTTTTGGTGGATTGTTTTGCACAATGTTTTTTGTGTATGGGACTTTTGCGTCAACATGCCCATCGGGTTATGCAACATTAGATGCGGAAAAACATATTGATACAACATATAAAACATTCAGTGAATCTACATTTATGGCGGTTGAAGATGGGCTTTGTAAAATTGGTGGATATTCATTAATTGAAATTCCAGATGATATTCGTCCGGTTTTTAACGGATTTGTAATGGGCAATGAAGTAAAAGTATGTGATAATGGGTATCTGCCAAATAATGGTGATTGTGTTCCATATACCAAGGGAACGTGCAATGGTGATGCAAATGTTCACGATTGGAATTTGGCTTTGGATTCGGCATCTTTTATGGCAACCGAAGACGGATTGTGCAAAATCGGCGGATACAGTATTATGGAAATCCCAGATGATTTATATCCAAAATATAATGGCTTTGTAATGGGAAGTGAAATTGCTCTGTGCACAAATGGATATCGTTCGAATAACACATCGTGTGTTGATTATGCAATGGGTGATTGTCCAACAAATTATGTTGATTTGGCATTAAACGATAACACGTTTGCAAAATTGACCGATGGGGCTTGTGCGTCGGGATATAGCAAATATGCAATAAATCAACAATGTAATGAAAATACAACGGATAGCATGTGTGCAATTTTATGTTCGAACGGATTGGAATATACCGATGTTGGAACATGCGCGGCATTATGTCCGGGCGAACATCATACATTAAAGACCAGTACGGGATTAAGTTTTCCATTATACGCAACAAAACAAATCACACCATCAATAAATATACAAATGGGTGATAATATTTGTTATGTAAACCTGGTAAACGGTCGTGCATCAGATGCGATAAACGTTCAATATGACAATAAAATATACCATACGGTGAAATAGGGGGTAAATATGAAGAAAATATTAACATCAATTATGATTGCGATAATTGGAATAACATCATCGTACGCATATACAATATGTGCAAAAAATAACACATATGTCGGCATATTAAAAAAGAATGTTAACGGAACGATTCCGAATGAAAACGGTATTGTAAATGGCGAAGTAAATGGAAATCAAAAGAAACAATGGAAAGTAATATTTAATTATGGAACCGCAGAAAAACCGGTTGAAAAAGTAATAACCGGTTATGCGGCGTGCAATGAAATTGCCGGGGACAGTGTTGGTGCGCCAAAGACAAACCTTTATACAAATGCAGGTGATGAAGGGCGATATTGTTGGTGCGAAATGTGGCCAATATATGATGAAGATTTATCCAGCACATATGATTATGAAACCGGTATAACATCATATTGGGTATATTTTAATGATTATACAACACCGGAAAGTTGTGCATCATCTTGCACATCGGCATGCGCAAATGCTATGGCAACAAACCAAACATTTCGCAGTGCGGTATTCGAAGCCGTATGGTAAAGAATTTTATACAATAAAATATTGCACGACATATTTTATGTCGTGTTTTTTATTGCAATAAAAACCTTGTGTAAAAATATTATTTTGTGATAAGATAAATTCGTCAGAAAGAATTTTTCTGATGGGGTGTGAGAACCCGAAACAAGTCGGCGTCTGGCAAAGCGGACGTAAAATGCTCCAACTGTATGTGGGTTGGAGGGTCGCAAAATATATTGAATATGCGCACAATTTCCGATTTGAATTGTTCTCAACCTCCAACCGCTTTTATGTTTTAATCGCGGTTTTTACAATTACGGGGGTAATTTTTGTTAAATTGGACGCGATTTTTTGTTTTATTTAATATGCTGTTCGTTGTGAACACATTGTTTGCGGCAACATGTGCAGACGGATACAACGCGATTAATATTGCATCGATTGATTCAGATTGGGGCAATTGTTTCACAAATGGATATACACGTTATGATACACCTGATTTTGATTTGTATTATATAATACCGGATTCAATCACATCAATATATACCCAGGGCGAATGTGATTCAGATGAATATACAATACCTGCGACATTAACAATGGGGCAAATCGGTGGAAAATGTCCGGCGTCATACGAACAATTGTATGCTGCCGTTGAACGTGGTATAAGTGTTATACCGGACGATGTCCCAGATTTTGACCAGGGCGAATGCCCAACGGGCTATTATGATGCAACAGTTGTAACTGGATTAGATTTATCCCCATTGAACGAAGGTCTTTGTTCGTCCGGATATACAACATATGAATTTGACGATATATGTCGTAATTCGGATTCTTACATATGTCCATTATTATGCCAGGACGGTGGCGAATATACGGATTTAGGAACGTGTGGTTCGTTCTGTACGGCGTTTGATGCGAATCTTTTGCATTTTGGGAACAAGGCGGCGCGTTTATGGTTGACCAAGCAAAACGTTGTGAATAAATCGATAAATATCGGTGCGGCGGACGGAACGGTCTGTTATGTAAATTTGGTTGCCGGGGAAAAGACTGGCACATTGAATGTGCGATATGATAATGCAACATATCATGTTGTAGATTTGGTAGAAACAGGGGAAAATTAATGAAAGTAAAAATAATATCGATTGTATGCCTGACGGCATTAACGTTTGGTGCGATTGCTGCGCCGGTATGTGTGCGCAGTGGAATAACGATATTGGTCTTAAGCAAGGACGACACGTCTGGGGTTGTTGTAAATGATACAAACAGCGAAAGATGGAACGTACGTGTTGGATATGAAACATATCCGGGATCAAATAAAATATACGGTAATGTAATGTGCAGCAACAGTTTTGGAACATATGGTGTTGCGAATGCACGTCTTGATGAAATGGTTATTGAAACAGGTGGTGAAAATTGCTGGTGCCGAATGACGTTCCCAATGTCGTCGTATTGGATATTTGTATCAGAAGGCAACTGTAACACCGCATCATGTGCAAACGCATGCGCGACGGCATATGCAAAAGATGTGACATTTCGATCAAATATGATTGATTCAATATGGTAATGAAAGGACAAAACAATGAAAAAAATAATAATATTAATGTGTATGATATTTGTGCCGGCGATTGTGTTTGGTGCGACAATGTGTGCAAAAAACAATACGATGGTTATCGCATTAGATTCGAATGTTGCACCAACAAGGTTTTCCAGGGATGATGAAAACAGCAAATGGACTGCAACGTTTTCATACGGCATAATGAAGGGTATATCGGCATGCACATCGTTTAGTGGCGGTTCAATGGGGCAAACAACGACAAATGAAATTGCCCGTGGTGAAAGAAACGGTCAATTGTGGTTGTGTCGCCTTACACACCCTGTGTCTTCGCTTTGGACGCTCCGCAACACCCACGGGTCGGCGTCCCTTTGTGCTTTGAATTGCACGACTCTCTGCGGTGACGAGGTCCAGGACAAGCCCGCGTTGCGCGCGGGCTTGTTTAGGTCGGTCGCGCCTGACGCGAATTGATGTGACGAAAGGGGTGTGGGTCGCGAACCGATAGAGCCCGCGCACCGTGAAAAATTTTTCGCGATGAAAAAATAAAACCGTATTTCTTTGGGATTTCGAACAACCTCTTTCGTTTAATCAATGATGTGTTTGGGAATCCTCCCTTCCGTCTGCTTTCGCTTCGCTAAAGCGAGACGTACTCCCCCCAAGGGGAGAATTTTGCTCTCTGGAACTTGCCACCCACGGGGGCGAACCCGTCTCTCTGGAATATTATTTCTTGAAATATTTTTTAAGTGTTTCGTATGCGGTATTTATACGTGTAAATTCGGCTGTTGATGATTTATCGTGCGCGGTATCGGGGTGATATTTTTTTGCCAATGCACGATAACGTGTTCCAACTTCGCGCCATGATGCGGTTATTGGTAAATTAAATACAGCAAATGCCGATGTGATTTGTGATGATACTGTTCGTTTTGGTGGCATTTTATCAAATGTATTTCGACCGGTTAAAAAGTCGTTCAGGAAATTTACATAATCTGCTTCGTCTTTGTTAACTTTTTCACGATCTTTGTCTGCAATTCCAAATGTTTCGCGTTCCCATTCGGCGTCTATTTCATCTGGGGTCATATTTGCATAATAATTCCAATTTTTATTATATTCCGCCGCGTGTTCACGACAGAACATCCAATATTCTTTTAAATCGCGTGTTTTGGGTGCGCGGCATGTGCCGGCCCGTGTACATCCTGGGGGATCGCATTTTGTTATCATATCTATATATCCTTGATTTTATTATGTGCCAATGGGTGCGCGTTTTCAACCGTATCGCGTAATTTTTCAGGCAACACGTGTGTATAAATCTGTGTTGTTGAAATGTCTTCGTGCCCCAACATTGTTTGTATAATACGTAAATTCGCACCACCCGCCAAAAGGTGTGATGCAAACGAATGACGCAAGACGTGCGGGCTGACCCGATGTGGATCAATGCCTGCCAATACGGCGCATTTTTTCAAAATCTTAAAGAATCCATCACGTGTTATATGACCTGATGCACCGTTGGACGGAAATACATATTTTGAATCAATATCGCCACGTGCGTCCAGCCATTTATGTAATGCGTCTTGGGCGGCTTCGTGCATGGGGACCAATCTTTCTTTGGCGCCTTTGCCATGAATTAACAATTTATCACCCAGGTTTGCCGACA
This sequence comes from uncultured Pseudomonadota bacterium, assembly GCA_946628805.1. Classification (GTDB taxonomy): domain Bacteria; phylum Pseudomonadota; class Alphaproteobacteria; order Rs-D84; family Rs-D84; genus Enterousia. The sequence continues at coordinate 6,302 of CAMOXB010000097.1, read as the reverse complement.
TTGGTAATTCGCATAATTCACTGACACGTAATCCAGATGCATAAAGCAATTCAATCATACAACGTAAACGTATTGATGTTTTTATGTCGTCGGCAGATGATATTAATAATTCGATTTCTTCCATTGATAAATATTTTGGCAAACTGCGTCCGCGCTTTGGTAATTCCAGATTTGATGTTGGGTTTTTTGTTATAATTTTTTCAATCATTAAAAATTTATAAAATGTGCGTAATGCGCTGGCTTTGCGGGCAATGGACGATGGTTTGTCATTTAAATTGCCCAGGTATTTTTGTATATCGGTATCTGTCGCATTTAACAAATCACCAATCGCGTCCATGGCGTGATGTAAATCTGAACCATAGGCACTTAGTGTCTTTTGACTGCGTCCTTTTTCTGCAGATAATGCTTCAAGAAAAATGTCGATATAATTCATGGATAAAGAACCACTTCTGTAAATACCGGGTTATTTGAAAAAGACACAACCATTAATATCAATAACACAATTATTATTGACCATATTATATATTTCTTTTTGTTTGATTGTCTTTTACGATGAATTGGCATTTGGTTTTCCTATATCGTGTCGAAACTGGTTATAAATGTTGATGCGCCAGCGATAATAATTATCTGGGGCGCAACAATTGCAATTAATGGTGGCAATGCCCCGGTATTCCCCAGTGCATTAAATATGTTAACAATAAAGTAAAGTGCAAAACATGTAACGATAGCCAGACTGAATTTTACACCAAAGTTATAATTGCGACGCTGTTTCGTTTGTGAAAATGCAATGCCCAAAACAGTCATAGCAATCAATGTTAACGGTAAGAATAACAATGTCCAAAACTGAACCAGGTGATTACGTGTTGATACACCAATCGAATTCATTTTATGTATAAATGCCGGTAATTTCCAAAATGAAATCTGGTCAGGCTGTAAATATCTGTCCAACACGGTTTGTGGTGTTAATTTTGTTTTTATATCACGCGAACCGTTCGTTATAATGCCGTCATTTCCAACAATCTTTGCGTTTTTAATTTTTATACCATCGTTTGATAATGTTGCATTTTTTGCCGAAATGCGTTCGGTTAATTTGAATTTATCGTTCTGTAATAATATTATAATATCATTAAATATAATGTCGTGATTTTTTGCAATATTCATACCATTTGCACGCGCAGTTAAATATCCGTTATCAGATGATTCACGCAGCCATATTGCATTATCAATTAACTTTAATTGATGTGATGTTAATTTGCGTGTTGTTAAATCTACCGAATATGGGTTTATAACCGTTGCAGCAAACACGCCAATTATAAATGCACCGATTAAAAACGGACGTGCAATTTGAAAAGGTGAAAGCCCGCCACCAGATATAATAATTAATTCAGATGATTTTGTTAAATTGTAAAACGCGACCAATGTTCCCATAAATACCGCCAATGGTAAAAACATAGGAACATATTCCAACAAACGCACCCATGCATCCATTAATGTTGATATTGCATCAGGGTTTGATGAAAGTCTTTCAACAAATGTGACGGCAAATATTATTCCGCACACCGTCAACATAACCAGAAAAAAACTGGCAAAAAAACGGCGCATAAGGAAAAGTGTCAAAATATTTGGTCTGAATCTTTTCATAATCATTTATTATACCCGTTTGATTTCATAATTGCAAAATTAAAATTAATGTTATATCTTTATATCAAAATTTAAGGATTTATTATGGAAAAGAAACCAATTTCGCGTCAGGGATTTGACGCATTGTTATCAGAATTAAAAGATTTAAAAGAAAACCAAAGACCGGAAATCTTAAAGGTTGTGCAATGGGCGCGTTCATTGGGCGATTTGTCTGAAAATGCGGACTATAGTGCCGCCAAAGAAAAACAACGCCAAATCGACAAGCGTATTCAATTTATTGAAAACACTATCGAAAATGCCCAGGTTATTGATATCGACAGCCTTTCGGGTAATCGTGTTGTCTTTGGTGCCAAGGTTCTTACCGAAGATGAAGACGGTAATAAAATGGAATGCCGTATTTTGTCCGATATTGAATCAGATGGTAAATTGGTAATATCGTGCACTTCGCCGGTTGGACGTGCGTTAATTGGACACTGTGTTGGTGATACATGTATGGTGCGTTTGCCCAGTGGTGAAAAAGAATTCGAAATCATTGATGTAAAATTCAAGGATTAAAATGGCTGTTCGCGTTCTGCCTGATTTTCTGGTTAATCAAATTGCTGCGGGGGAAGTGGTTGAACGTCCCGCCAGTGTTGTCAAAGAATTGGTGGAAAATGCGCTGGACGCCGGGGCAGACCAAATTATTATCGATGTCGTTGATGGTGGGCGGACACTGATTTCTGTGATTGATAATGGCGGTGGTATGACGCGTGAAGATTTGGCGAATTGTATTATGCGCCATGCGACGTCTAAATTGCCAGATGATGATTTGTTAAATATTAACTTTATGGGTTTTCGTGGCGAAGCATTGCCGTCAATTGCGTCTGTGTCAGATATGACAATTGATACATTTCATAATGGCGAAGAAAACGGTTGGCAATTAAATGCGAATACTAATGAAATAAAGCCGTCATCGTGGGAAAGTGGAACACGTATTCGTGTCGCAAATTTATTTGCAAAAACACCGGCGCGATTAAAGTTTTTGAATTCTGATAAATCAGAAATGTTGGCGATTTTAGATGTTGTAAAGCGTCTTGCAATGTCGCGTGTTGATGTTGGGTTTATATTAAATGATAAATGGCGTTTCCCAAAAAATCAGGACTTAATCGAACGTATAATTTCTGTTATGGGTGAAGATGTTCGTGGTGCAATGTTGCCTGTGGACGCGGTGTCTTCGTCATCACAAATGCGGATTCATGGTTTTGTTTCGCATCCAACATTACGTCGTGCATCATCGGTGGATCAATATTTATTTGTTAACGGACGCAGTGTTAAAGACAAAGTCTTGGTTGCAGCATTGCGTGCGGCATATATGGACGTTATGCATGCGCGCGAATTTCCGCTTTGTGCGTTATACCTGGAATTGCCAAATCGCGATGTTGATGTTAATGTATCGCCGGCAAAAACCGAAGTGCACTTTCTGGAACCAACACATGTGCGCGCTTTTATTATCAAGACACTGCGTGATGTGTTATCAAAGACATTAAATCAAAATGTTTCGGAAAATATTGTAAACAATAATTCCAGTTTTGAAATTCCACAAACACGAAATAATTTCTTTCAACCAAATATTCCGACTGCACATAATTTCTTTGCGCAAACATTCGTTGCGGATAAGACATTTAATCAAAGTCCAATTCGTCCAAATGATAACGTTGAAAATGTCTTTGAACCAGATACGTTTGATTTGCCACTGGGACGCGTTATCGGACAATTAAATAATAAATATATACTGGCGGAAAATCGCGACGGATTTGTTATCGTTGATCAACATGCAGCGCACGAACGTATTACATATGAAAAATTACGAAAACATGAAATTAAAACCCAACCACTGTTAGCGCCGATTGTTGTGCGTATGAAAAGCGAAGACGTGGAATCTGTATTAACAATCGCCGATGAATTAAAGCAATCTGGATTGCATATTGATTCATTTGGTGATGGCGCGATTGCCATATTTGAAAAACCAGCCGATTGGGATTTGAATTGGGAAAAATGTTTCCAAGAAATCGCAGATGAAGTGCGCGGCTATGGACATTCGTCGCGTTTACAGGAAAAATTACACCTGAAATTGGCAAATTATGCATGTCATCATTCGGTGCGGTCTGGGCGTAAATTGAATATGGCCGAAATGGACGCACTTTTACGGGATATCGAAAAGACAGAACGTGGTGGGGAATGTAATCATGGCCGCCCGGTTTACAAGGTTATTCCAATATCCGAACTGGATGAAATGTTCGAACGGATTTAATGTGGTTTTTCCCTTTACTTATCTTTGATTTTTTACTAGGATTCACGTATAAAAAAGGAGATTTTTCATGAACGAAGTAATCGAAGTGGCAAATCAAACAACACAAAAAGTTCCGGTGGCAAATGCCCAAGATGGTATGTGGGGTATGATTTTGTATTGTGTTATTATTATGGCGATATTGTATTTGTTTATGATACGTCCAAATAAAAAGCGTATGGCGGAATATCAAAAAATGCTGGATTCTGTAAAAGTTGGCAATCGTGTGTTGGCTGCCGGTATTTATGGAACGGTTAAAAAAGTTAACGAAAAAACAATCGATATGGAAATCGCCAAAGGCGTTGTTATTGAAGTTAGCAAAAACGCAATTGCAAATATTGAATAATGTGTGGGGTATGTGATGTTTAAGAAATTAGCAATTATATTTATATCTTTGTTTGGAATGTTGTTGGCTGTGCCAACATTGTCGCCAAAATTAGCACCTTATTTTCCGTCATGGATTCAACCAATTCCACTGGGGTTAGACCTTAAGGGTGGGGCACAATTGTTGTTAGAAGTTGATACAGATGTTATGTTAAAAGAAAAGTCTGCACAACTTTATGACGAAACACGCAGCGCCTTAATCGACCGCAGCAAAGGTGTTATTCGTTTTTCAGATTTGCGTAATACCGGCAATGGTGTGACATTGGTTATTCGTGAAAGTGGCGAAGTATCAAAAGCAAAAGGTCGTTTACGCAGTGTTTTGGGCAACGCGGTTGATATTTCATCGTCTGGTCGCACGTTGACGATTTCTTATACATCAAAGGCACGTGAAGAAATGATTAACGATGCCATGACACGCAGTATTGAAATTGTTCGTCGTCGTATTGATGCACTGGGTACAAAAGAACCATCAATTCAATCCCAGGGTGGAAAATATATCTTGGTTCAATTGCCAGGTGTTGATAACCCAGAACATATCAAAGAATTGATTGGTCAAACTGCCAAGATGACTTTCCATTTGGTAAATGAAAATATCACAAATAAACAATTCAAATCTGGGCATGCACCAAGTGGGACATTATTCTTGCCATATATGGAAAATCCAGCACAAATGATACCTGTTTATTCGCGTGTCGAAGTTTCGGGGGACAGTCTGAAAAATTCCGAAGCATCATTTGATCAAAATAATATGCCGGTTGTGACAACTGAATTTGATGCATCTGGTGCGCGTCGTTTTGCAAAATTAACAACCGAACATGTTAATGAAAGATTTGCAATTGTATTGGACGACAAAGTTTTGTCTGCACCAACAATTCGTGAACCAATCCCGGGTGGTCGTGGGCAAATTTCGGGTAATTTCACATTGCAGAGTGCAAAAGATTTGGCAGTATTGTTGCGGTCTGGTGCGTTGCCTGCGCCATTAGAAGTTATTGAAGAAAGAACCGTTGGTGCGGGTCTTGGTGCTGATACAATTGCAACCGGTAAAATCGGTTCGGCGGTTGGTGTTTTGTTTGTATTGGTATTTATGGCGGTATTGTATGGAATATTTGGTCTGTTTGCAGATATCGTATTGGTTGTTAATTTGTTAATGATTATCGGTGTGTCTGCATTGTTTGGTGCAACATTAACATTGCCAGGTATTGCCGGTATCGTATTAACATTGGGTATGGCGGTGGACGCAAACATTTTGCCGTTCGAACGTATTCGTGATGAAGTGCGCAGCGGTGTTCCAACATTACGCGCCGTTGATTACGGGTTTACACGTTCAACCAAGACTGTATTGGACGGTGAATTAACCAATTTAATCTGTGCATTGATTTTGTTCCAATTTGGTGCCGGTCCAATTCGTGGATTTGCAGTCACATTATCAATCGGTGTTGCGACAACATTATTTACATGCTTGTTATTAACACGTGTATTTGTTGATTGGTATATGAACGGCAAAAGCAAAAAAATTGGCTATATCAGAAATAAATAAGAAAGTGCAATTTATAAAAAGGGGTAAATGATGAAACTGCATTTTATGAAATATCGTAAATTATCATATTGGATTTCGGCAATCTGTGTTGTACTTTCAATATTATCAATTGTATTCAAAGGCTTTAATTATGGTATTGACTTTTCTGGTGGTATTTCGATGGAAGTACAACCGGTAAGCGCGGAATATACTGTTGATAAAATGCGTCATGATTTGGCTGCTTTCAAGCCAGAATTACAGGCCATTGATGGCGGTTCAATATTGTTGCGTGTTGGTTTGCCAAAGAATTCGACCGATGAAGAACAAAATGTTCGCGTTGCAGAAATCAAAAACATTTTGGGTAATCGTGTGACTTATTCCCAGGTGCAAGTTGTCGGACCAAAAATCGGTGGCGAATTGATTCGTGGCGGTATT